>NZ_JANMZA010000412.1:0-5442 GCF_031382685.1 Chamaesiphon sp. OTE_8_metabat_110
ATCATCATCAATCCGAATCGTAATCCGCGTTTTTCCCGCACCAATCGGATCGATAGCACCTCGTTTCCCTTGGCTGAAATCATATTCTACTTCTACAGAATCGTGTTCCACTTCCATGATTTATTCCTCTTCGTACTGTCTTCGTTCTTGACGTGTTGCCGCTCTAGCTGAAATCAACCTAATTTCCCGATCGCGCCAGGTATAGACCACCACCAGCACTCGACCTAGAGCATCTAGCCCAATGGTAATAAATCGCTCTTCATCGAATCGTTCATCTAGTGTTGTGACTGCGAGATCGTCTGAGAACACAGAAACTGCATCGGCAAAATCAATCCCGTGCTTACTGAGGTTCGTTGCTGCTTTATTTTTGTCCCACTGATACGCCATTCATCTATTATATGCACAATCGTACATATAAGTTACATTTCACCAGAAACCCAACAATCCCAGTGTTTGAGGTTCGATCGATCGTCATTGAGGAGCATCTTTGTATCCTGTTGAAATGATCGATTACCTCTCGGCGCGGCTACGCCAACGATTATCTATTTCGAGAAACCCAATGATTTTAGTGTTTGAGGTTCGTTCGCGTAGCGTACCGGAGGTAATCGATCGTCATTGAGGAGCATCTTTGTATGCTGTTAGAATTATCGATCGCGTAGCGTACCGGAGGTAATCGATCTCATCATTGTGCTTAGGATATCATCACAGATAGTCAAGAACATATCGATCGCACTCCCCATTTAGGTTTGGCGAAGTTATAATGCTAAATATCTACAACATCAAGGAACTCCCGAATGGCTTCTATCACCATTGACATTCCAGATGAGCAACTTCACAAATTGCAGCAATTAGCACGAGACAGTCAAATTTCACCAGAAGACTTACTGCGTGTGAATATAGAAGATTGGCTAGCTCGTCCTCAAGATGAGTTTACCCAAGCAGCAGATTATGTTCTCAAGAAGAACGCTGAACTCTATCGTCGGTTAGCATGATTCGTCATCTAACCTTAGCCGAAGTAATCGAGCTACATAGTCAAATCCTCGAACAGGCGGCAGGAAGTAGCGGTATCCGAGACATGGGTGCATTAGAATCTGCGATCGCACAACCACGGATGACTTTTGGTGGTGCCGAACTTTATCCCACAATTATTTAAAAAGCTTCAGCCTTGGGGTTTTCAATTGTGATGAATCATCCATTTGTTGATGGTAATAAACGTGCTGGACACGCAGCAATGGAGACATTTCTGGTGTTAAACAGGGTGGAGATTAAGGCGGTGGTAGATGAGCAAGAACGGGTGATTTTGGCTTTGGCTGCGGGTGAATTAGATTCTCCTAATGGAGACGCTTCGCGAACGGGATGCTTTTACTGACTGGTTACGGACAAGTGTTGCCTCTAGATGACAGTCCATCGTCATTGAGGAGCATTTTTAAACGCTGTTGGAATTATCGATCGCGACTACGCCTCCATCGTCCAATTTTCAACTAGCAGATTGGGTATTCGCTCGAAATCTCGTGCATTTCTCGATAGCAAGATACCTTTGTTTGCTAACACGATCGAGGCAATACGTAAATCCTGAGTACCAACTCTAATTCGCTGCGACTTTAGATCTCGATAGATAGATTGAGATTGTGCTGTAAACTGTAGAACTTCAAATTCAGACAATAATTTCACTGTTTCCGACAGCCATCGATAGGCATTAGCCAGTGCATCTCCATCTTTAGCCTCAGATATTTGTGCCAGCCTACCGCGCACTTGTTCTTCGATATTAATTACGGTAGTCGTCAAAATAATCGACTGTTGTTGCAATCTGTCGATTAATACTGGATGATTCCTACCATAAAGACTCAGATGGTCGGTATCAAAGACATAAAGTGTCATATTTCGTCTTCGCACTCATTGGCGACTTGACGAATATTAACAAGTTTTTCCATCAAATCGTCGAAAGTTGGATCGTTCTCTAAAATACCTGCATATTGCATGGGCGTAAAATTAATTTTAGGTTCGATCGAAATTGTCACGATCTTACCTGTTGACAATTGCGACTCTAATTCGGTTTTGGCATTAGCGATCGCTTCCCCTTCTGTATTCCCATTAACAGCTATCGACGGTATTTCAAGTACAGAAGCAGTAAAACCTCGATCCGAATGACTTTTGACAAAAACTTGATACTGCATTTTTTAACCTCAGCCTCAGTTGTTATCATTATTGCATATTCATCTTGTGAATAGTTCGACCTAGTAGCTCTGTCGGTTGGGTTTTGACATTCACCCCAACAATTTCAGTGTTTGAGGTTCGATCGATCGTCGTTGTGGAGCATCTTTATATCCTGTCGAAATTATCGATCGCCATATCCCGACAAGCAGTAAGTTATAATCGACATACGAGACTCGGATACAACCGTATGACTAGCAGCGAAATTAGCTATACCGAAGCACAGAGTAATTTAGGCGTTCTGCTCGATCGTGTAGCAGACAGCAAAGATATTATCATAGTCAAACGAGACGGCATCGATAAAAACGTCGCTCTCATCGCCGAAACAGATCTCAGCAGCCTCTTAGAAACAGTTTATCTATTTAGATCTCCAGCCAACGCAACTAGATTGCATCGGGCAATCGATCGAGCCAAACAAAGAGATCTCCAAGGCTACGAACATTCGGAGCCAGAGAACCCATCACAATCGATCGCTATATTGTGTGAGGAGTTGGGAATTGTCCGCTAAAAAGAAAGATAAAAATCGCTCGGAAAATTCTCAGCCAGAAATAATCATCGTTCAAAGGCGAATTATTTTTGACGAAGACTTCAGAGAAGATTTGCAATGGTGGTATCGGCAAGATGTTCAAAAAGCTAACAAAATTCTCGATCTGGTAGAATCTGTTTGTATAGATCCCTTCTCAGGAATTGGTAAGCCAGAGCCACTAAAATTCATGGAAGCAAATACATGGTCACGAAGAATAGATTTAGAACATCGACTAATTTATCGAATCAAAGATGAATCTATCCAATTTTTACAAGCCCGTTATCACTATGAAAATTAGAGGCAATCCCAGTGATTGAGTCTCGATCTCTGTTGAGGAGCATCTTTGTATCTTGTTGGAATTATCGATCGTGGTCTCTTCGATCGCTTTACTCGCTAGCGGAGCCTGTCATGAGAGAGAATCGGGTAAAATTAGGAGGCTGTAGTAAATTGCGGTGTAAACTATGACAGAACTGCTTCAACAGGTAATAGCCCAAATCGAACAACTGCCAATCGATCGACAAGATGCGATCGCGGCTCGGTTTCTGGCAGAACTAGAGGAAGAACAACAAGCTGAGAACGTATGGGTTGAAGATATCCGAACGAAAATTGATGCTGCCATTTCAGCCTCAGAGCAAACACCACCGCTCGATGGCGAAACATTCATCAACCAGATTTTAGAGCGGTTTCAACGCGGTCGAGTGTAAGCATGAGTCTCTATGTTATTAACGTTCACTTTACATCATTTATCAATGGGGATAAAAAAGGGTGACATTCTAGCCACCCCCATCTGTTAAATCTTTGGTTCGTTTATTGCAGCTACCAAGTCATAAAACATCATTCTGACGACCTTACCGATCGTCTTAGCGCGGGCGAGTTTGATTGGTTTGTGGGTCTTGTAGTCTAAAAACATCTCATAGATATCTACACCCGTCTGATTTTTAAGCCGCGATTTACCACACTCGATCCGGGTAAATATCCACTGCCACATCGCCGTCCGACACAGCTCTGAGCCTGACTTGTTGGTAGTGGTGGCTGATTTACCCGACTGTTCGCGGGTGGGGGCGATACCGAGCATTTTGGATACCTTTCTCAAGCTGATATGTTTAGCCGTGGGTTTACCGGATACCTTGCCTTTGGTTACCATTACAATCGGCTGGCAATCGGCATCTAAGAAATTTTCAATCGGGTAAATCTGGCTGATTAACATCGCTTGCACCTTTTCGCCTATCCCATACTTTTTCATGACCTTTCGGTATGGATCGAACTGGGAGTCATCGAGTAAGGATCGTAACTCGAATTCGATCCGGCGTTCTTCACCCTGAACCATACACAGTAACTTAGCCTCTAGTCTCATTTCTGGAGTTATCCCCGATCCGATCGAATCTTGCATCTGTCGATCGTATTTCAGGCTCTTGCGAGTGCCAGCCAGCCAGCCCCAAAACAGCGGGGAATTTGTGGCAGTATCGGCGCGTTCGGGAAAAGCGTAGGCTAAATCTTGTTTGAGACGGTTCACCATTGGCGATTGTAACCTGACTAAATGCCCCAGCCGTAAAGCCGTCTCTCGTAATTGTGCGGTGATACGATCCCTGACTAAGACAAACCGTGCCGGGTTGGTGTAATGTTCGGCGCAATAAGCGGCGATCGCGAGTGCATCCGCCGGATCGTCTTTATCTGGCAATCCTAAATTTTTACGGTAACTTCTTAACTGAGTATGACCGATGAGAATTACTTTAACCCCGTGTTCCGACATCTTTCTCACCCACAACCGACTGTAATTAACTCCAGTCGGCTCCAGGGCAATTACATCTGGTTTTAAATCTAGTAATTGCTTTAGTCCATGCGCGCTGGTGTACGCTTCGGCAAAATTCTCACCATCACGATAATAGTCGCCTAAATCTTTAGGCATATTATCGGTATCTAAGCAACAGTAAACTAGCCGACCTTTACAAACGTCAGCACCAATAATCTTCATAATGGTTAATTTTTTTTATTCAGTTTTCCAGGTGCGTTAAGCTGGAGTTACACACACATTTAGACTTATTTACCCAAGTCAAGCTTACGAATCTCCCATACTGGCGTTATTCACTTTTTAAGCATTAGGGTACGATATGGCGATCGCACAAGCTCACGAAATGTTACGGGCGTTAAGCCCCTTTCTCTTTTCGAGCGAGTGCGATCGTTCTGTCGTTGCTAGGAGGTTTGGAAGCTCCCCGCGACACCCCAGTGGGGGTGTTTCGTCGTTTTACGACTCTTCAGGCGGGTTGAAATCGTAGCGGTTTTTTGATATACTTGAGAGTGAATTATTACCGCTGTCAATCAATATTTCTTGCAGTAATTCTGTGACTGTATCAGTGACAAAATTACGCTCTGAATGCTTGATTTTCCGGTTCCCATAGCGATCTGTTCTGACTTCCCCAAGCATGGAGATCGCTATCTCAATATTTTTTCTAATTTGCTTTTTTCGCATACTCCCTCATTTTCTTTTGATTGACTAGTTCATCGAAGTGGGCAAATAGATACGATTGCAATGCGTTCGCACGGGCGGCTAATCCCCCAGCGTAAATAATCGCATCGTCCCCCGTATAATCGGCGGCTAAACTAATATCGATAATTAGTTCGCTTAGTTCGTGTTCAATCCCATCCGTCGCATGACCGAACACTTCACTCGGTACGATCGAGGATTGAATATCAATAGTTCGATGGTC
>NZ_JANMZA010000427.1:0-2835 GCF_031382685.1 Chamaesiphon sp. OTE_8_metabat_110
TGGTAAATTAGTCGTCGCTGGCAGCCAGATCGCTGAAGGAGTTATCTGTCCTGAATCTGGTGAAGTGGTCGAAGTCAACGACTCCCAAGTCGTACTGCGGATGGCGCGTCCGTATCGGGTATCCCCCGGTGCGATTCTCCATATCGATACTGGCGACTTGGTACAGCGGGGCGATAATCTGGTACTCCTGGTCTACGAGCGATCGAAAACCGGAGACATCATCCAAGGTTTACCCCGGATCGAAGAACTCCTCGAAGCGCGTAAACCTAAAGAACCCTGTATCCTCAACCGTCGCGATGGTACCGCATCTGTCGTCTACAACGACGATGGCGAACCGACCGAAATTAAAGTCATCGATGCGAGTGGTGCCGTCGAAGAATACTTCCTCGGCCCCGGTCAAAACTTGCTCGTATCGGATGGTAATGTAGTCAAAGCGGGTCACTTGCTCACCGACGGACAGCTCAACCCTCACGAGATCTTAGAAGTCTACTTCAACCACTTCCGCGAGGAAAATGGTGTCTTTGAAGCGGCACTGCTGGCACTCCAAAAAGCGCAAGCATTCTTGGTCAACCAAGTGCAATCGGTATACCAATCCCAAGGGGTGGAAATTTCCGATAAACACATCGAAGTCATCGTTCGTCAGATGACCTCTAAAGTCCGGATCGATGACGGTGGTGACACCACGATGCTCCCAGGGGAACTCCAAGAACTCCGCCAAGTCGAACAGGTAAATGAAGCCATGTCGATTACTGGTGCGGCTCCAGCGGAATATACGCCCATGTTGCTCGGGATTACCAAGGCATCCTTGAATACCGATAGCTTCATCTCGGCTGCGAGTTTCCAAGAAACTACGCGGGTACTCACCGAAGCCGCGATCGAAGGCAAATCTGACTGGTTGCGCGGCTTGAAAGAGAACGTGATTATCGGTCGGCTGATTCCCGCTGGGACGGGCTTCAATGCCTATGAGGATTCCAACTTCTCCAGCCCCATCGCGGACAATGATTATGGCTCGATGGGCATGTATGGTGCCTATGACGGCTCGCTCGGTAGCGATGAGGATATGATTCTCGACGATCGTACCGCTCGCAGCTACGATCTCGACGATCCGACCCTCAGTGGTTTATCGATCGTCAAACCTTCGAGTCCAGAAGAGGAGGAGGAGTTCGCCGGATTGATCTATGGCGATCCGATCGAAGCTAATACTGCTAAGGATGATGAAGATGAGTTTGAGTGGTCGCCTCCTGGTGATAGCGACGATGACGACGATTTTGAATAAAAGCTAAAAGCGAGCAGATATTAGCCGATTGCGGTGATGTATCGCCCGATTATCGATCGACAAGCTTACGTTCTCACGTAAGCTTTTTTTTGTGTTGCTAATTAACGTCAGTTCGGGTTCGAGACTTATAGAGTTGAATTGCCGAGTGAACGACTGTTTCTAGTTCTTTCACTTCTGACTGAAGTGAAATTGTACCGCTTGTCGCAACTTCGGTATTAGCTTGCAATTTCTTAGTAATAATTCGGACGAGATTGATATCTTCGCTCGACAGTTTATTAGTGAGTGAAACTACTTCATGACTGAGCAATCGCATCAAATGTCTAGCTTCATCTAGAGTTTGGATCGAGCTGGAGATCGACTCTTTCACCTGCTGGACTTGAGTGTCGGCATTGCTAATTGTCTCTTTAACCGCACCCGCTCGCTTGAGTGAAGATCGCATCACGACGATCTCTTCTTGGAACTGAGCTTTTGCTAGAGCTAAACCAGTTTGGATGCCAATTTGTCTGAGCCATTCTACTTCGACATCTTGCCAATTGCGATAGTTAAAACACTGATGAACAGCAATCGCTCCAAATAATTCATTGCGATCGCTAACAATCGGTGCGACAATAGTTGCCTTAACGGCGATCGTCACTAAATTATCGAGAATATCAGGATCGATCCCAACTTCATGAATATTATCGATCGCCCGAACGTGGAGTCGATCGCTGTATTCATTAACCCTGTATCCATCCAAGCAAGGGTCGTCAATTGCCATTCCTTTTAATGTTGCTAATGCTGGCATTGTTGCTTCAGCGAAAACCCTACCAACATTTGGCTCGGTAATGCCATAGACGATCGCCCGATCGCACTTTAACATCGCTTGGGCTTGAGTAGTGGCAATGTCTAAGACTTCGGCGCGAGTGGTGCCGTGATGAATTTTCTGAGTTGCAGATCTTAACAGCTCATTATAGTATTTTTGGCGATCGAGTGCTGATTGGATTTTTTGACACTGTGACCACCTAATCGCATTATCCAATGCCCAGCCGATTTGCAAAGCCATCTGGGCAGTGAGGGTAATCTCTTCTGGTTGCCAAGCGCGGGGTTGAGAACATTGATGCAAAATTAATAAGCCATATAGCTCACCATCTGGTAACAATAATGGCACGACTAAGTTGGCTTTGACGGCTAACTTTTCGAGCGTCTCGATATAGCATGGTGTAATCCTGGCTTCATAGATATTGTCGATCGTGTTGATCCTACCCTGACGATAAGTATCGACATGTCTTGCCATAAAGCAGGGATCTTCGATCGTGGTTTCCATTGTCTTGGGAAATCCCGGCTCTATTGACTCGGCGACAACTTTTCCTAAGCTTTCCGGCTGTAGGCTATACACCACAACGCGATCGCAGTTGAGAGCATGTTTGACGCTTTCGACACTTGCCTGAAGAATATCTTCCGTTCGCGAGCAGTTATGAATTCTAGAGATCAGATTGGTGAACATAGTTACAGCAAAAGACATTAGAATAGGTCGGGTGTAGATATGCTACAACAATTAGTGTAACACAAATTACATTTTT
>NZ_JANMZA010000502.1:0-12797 GCF_031382685.1 Chamaesiphon sp. OTE_8_metabat_110
ATAATAAATGTGGGTCTTGGAGCAATACATTAGACGATTGTTCGACAGCCGCCGTATGCGTGCCGATCGTATATCCAACCAGTGCCGTAGTAGTAGGTAGCGTAAATTGCCGTAATGTCGAACCTTTGCCACTGAGATGAAAAATTAGCGACATAATACTGGCAATACTGGCAGCGAACGTCCAGATAGTCATGTTGTGTATCCCAGTTTTTGTCAAATATAAATTACCGATCGACAGTTAAAATCTGTGCGATCGATATCGCGAGTCATATTAACACGCATTGGGATAAATTTGCTGCTAGAATTTTTAATCTTTTAACCGTGCTGTGCCAGTAATGGTGCCGCTGCTAAGAGTTCTTGAGTGTAAGGTTGTTGGGGATTGCTAAAAATCTGTTGTGTGTCGCCCATTTCCACGATTTGTCCGCGATTCATCACGGCAATCCGATCGCACAAAAATCTCGCCAGCCAGAGATCGTGGGTGATAAATAAATAGGTAAGCTGATGTTCGCGTTTGAGTTCGAGCATCAGATCTAGAATCTCGGCTTGAATCGTGGCGTCTAGCATACTGACGGGTTCGTCGCAAATGACTAATTTCGGCTTGGTAATCAAAGCGCGGGCGATGCCAACGCGCTGCTGCTGTCCGCCAGAGAGCTGATTTGGGTAGCGATCGAAGTATTCAGTAGCCGGGTTTAAACCGACGCGTTCGAGCATCGCTAGGACTTGCGATCGCGTCTGTGCGGGCGTAGCATTTATCTCGTGAATGATTAAGGGATCGGCGATACTTTCACCGATGGTCATCATCGGATTGAGGGAGGCGCTGGGATCTTGGAAAATCATCTGCATATCCCGCCGTTTGGCGCGGATTGCCGCAGGTGATAGATGGGTGAGTTCTTCGCCGCAGAATGTCACCGTCCCACCAGTCGCGGGCACTAATTGGAGGATCGTCCGCGAGAGGGTACTTTTGCCACAGCCAGATTCACCGACTAATCCAAAGATTTCGCCTTCGTAGAGTTCGAGCTGGACATTATCGACAGCCTTATTGATGGTGGTTTTGGCATTGGTGAGTATCCGCTGAAGCAAATTAGTTTCGATCGTGTAATGCTTTTGGAGCTTATCGAGGGTCAGGATCGGTTTCTTGATTGCTAGCGCCGTTGCTGTCAATTCTGTAACTCGGTCGTTTGCCTGAACGTGGAGCGCGGACTTGAGGAGAGTTTGAGTGTATTCAGCTTGAGGATTGCCAAAAATATTGGCGACGGTACCTTCTTCTTCCTTACGCCCTTTATTCATCACCACGATCCGATCGCAATAAGTCGCGATCGTCGCTAGATCGTGGGAAATTAACAGCAGTCCCATCTGGCGTTCTTGACACAGCCGCGTCAATTCGCGTAAGATTTCCGCCGATACGCGCACATCCAAACTCGTCGTCGGCTCATCCGCAATAATCAACTTCGGATCGAGCAATAAAGCTAACGCGATCGCGACTCGCTGGCGCATACCGCCGCTGAATTCGTGCGGATACTGGTTCCAGCGATCGGCAGGGATTTGGACGGCAGCTAGGGTATCTAGAGCGCGTTGCTTGGCTTGTTGTCTAGTTAGATTTGGCTCGTGAGCTTGGAGCGTCTCCAGACAGTGATTCCCGATCGTCATCAGCGGATCGAGCCGCGTCATCGGATCTTGAAAGATCAAGCCCACCACTTCCCCCCGAAAGCGCCGCACGGCTTCAGCATCCATGTCTGGCACGGATTGCCCCTCAAATAAGATTTTGCCCTCAATCCGCGAATTGGCGGGTAACAGCCGCATTATTGCCTTACCCAGCGTAGATTTACCACATCCCGATTCCCCCACAAAGCCAATCTTTTCACCCGCTGCCAATTCAAACGACACATCCTCAATGGCGTGTGCTACTTGCTGGCTCGATTCGGCTTGAGGGTAAGTTATCCAGAGGTTTTGGACGCTGAGTAATTTCATGGGGGAGATGGGAGATGGGAGTTGGGAGTTGGGAGACGGGAGTTGGGAGTTGGGGAGATGGGGAGTGGGGGAGTGGGGGAGTGGGGGAGTGGGGGAGTGGGGGACGGGAAGATGGGGGAAAATTCACCTCTTACCTCTTACCTCTTACCTCTTACCTTTTACCCTCTCCCATCTCCCATCACCCATCTACCCCCTATCCCGCTCGAATCGCCGCATCAAATAAGCGGCGGCAAAATCGCCATTGGGATGTTTGACGAGGATATCGGCGAGATCGAAAACTCGCTGTGCCATTTCGACACCGACTTTATCGATGACGGCTTGACGTTCGAGTTCGTGGAGATGACTGGCGCGGACTTGAGCTTGCCAAGCACTAGAAAATATGAGGGGGATATTTTTATCGAGTTGCAATTGTTCGAGGACTTCCCATTCGCCCCGATCGCACCAGATCCCCCCACAAGAGAGACAATGTTCGAGATAGAATGGCTGCTTGAGGGCGATTTTACCTCTGGCCATCATGGGGCCACATTCGGGACAGGGTGCTGCTTTGGTGTCTAAGGCGCTGGGGGTATAGGACAAATGATAATTTTGGGCTAGCACGTCGCGGTTAGGTGGTGCTGCGGGACGCTCGTCGCGCCAGACTTGGTAGTTATGTCCGGGAATCCATTCACCCTCACACTCTCGACAATGTTTTGTCAACAACATGTCGCTGATAATGCCATTGACTAGCTCGGATTTACATTTGGGGCACTGCATCGTTAAAATTCGGTTGACAATTGATAGTGATGACGTTCGCTGTAGCGGTGTGTTCTGCTAGAGCTTCATACCCCAATTCAGCAACACCGTAAGTTAAATTAAGCAAGATCCTCAGCACCTGTATCCGCCACAGCTTGGCAATATTGAATGATGAGCTGGAGTTTATCCTGATAAGCTTGACGACGTTGCGAAATGGTAGCGGGGTTGCGGGCTGTAGCGATAAGCATGACATCCATCGATAATAGCCGCAGCAGCCGATGGCTTTCGGTGACGTACGATCGCATTTTACCAGCGATAGGATCTGGCAGACCATCGAGATCCTGGACGATAATATTGGATTCAAATAACTCGATCGCTTGACTCAGAATCACTTTTGGGTCGGGCGCAACGTCATTTAGCAAGTTGCTCAGCAGGGTAGATAATTGTTGCCAGATTAAAATCTGTTCGGTTGGCAACATAAATAACTTAGTTAGAATAGAATATTATGTAAACAATTTTACACTTACAATTGCCGATCGAACGTTACCTTCCAAGCTGCTCCGATCTTATAAGCCTCAGACTACATTGCTGCTCTAAATTACGCTCGGCTTAGTTAGAATCGATCGCGTCCATCGCTAAATGCTGCTGTCAGCCAGCCACATAGCTGCATCTCAATTAGCTCGAATCATCACAGCGCGGCTGCTAATTGAGTTTTCAATCTTTTGCATTAGTTCGTCGATAGTTCCCAATTTTGTTGGTATTCACTCCTTTTATTCCCTCCCACCATGACTACTCCCACCTCTGTTTCCATTGATGATGTACCTGCTGATGCTTTGGCGGAGCCTTTCTGCGAAGGCAGACGCTTCGCGAACGGAACGAAAATCGCGACACCCGAAACCGAAACAGCGATGACTTACAATTGTCCGATTCCCGAATGGTTGCAACAGTGCTTAGCTGTCGAGCCAAGCGGCACCCCAGCAGATCTCGATGTTCTGCCGGAGACACTGAGCGATCGACAGTTGATTAAGAATGCTTTTCAATTTGCTTACAAGCTACATGGCGATCAAAAGCGTAAATCTGGCGAACCCTATATTTGTCACCCGATCGCCGTAGCGGGATTGTTACGCGATTTGGGTGGCGGTGCGGCGATGATTGCGGCAGGATTCCTGCACGATGTAGTTGAAGATACCGAGATTAAAATCGATGAGATCGAGACGAGATTCGGTCAAGAAACCGCACACTTGGTCGAAGGCGTAACTAAGCTCTCAAAGTTTGAATTTTCGAGTAAAAAAGAACAGCAAGCTGAAAACTTTCGGCGGATGTTTATTGCCATGGCGCAAGACATTCGGGTGATCGTAGTTAAGCTCGCTGACAGGTTACACAATATGCGTACCCTCGATCATTTACGCACCGAACGACAGCAAGCAATCTCGCAAGAGACTCGCGATATTTTTGCACCTTTAGCCGATAGACTGGGCTTAGGGCGGATTAAATGGGAATTAGAAGATCTCTCATTTAAATACATCGAAGCTGAAGATTATCGCCGCATTCAAGACTTAGTTGCTGAAAAGCGAACTGCCAGAGAGAGCCGAATTGCCAACGTCACGGAGATGATTCGCCATCGCCTCGAACGAGCTAAAATCAAATATATCGACCTGAGCGGTAGACCCAAACATTTGTACAGTATCTATCAAAAGATGCGGTATCAGAAAAAAGAATTTAGTGAGATTTACGATCTGACAGCGATTAGAATTATTGTCGAATCTAATCATGAATGTTATTTAGCTCTAGCCGAAATTCACGATATATTTAAGCCCATTCCGGGTCGATTTAAAGATTATATCGGTCTGCCAAAAAATAACCGTTATCAGTCATTACATACTACCGTCGTCGGTTTTACGGGGACGCCCTTGGAAGTCCAAATTCGGACATTAGAAATGCACAACGTCGCCGAATATGGGATCGCCGCGCACTGGAAATACAAGGAAAACGCCAAATCCGACAAGTCCGAAGAAAACCCTGACGCTAGCAAACCCACACCAGTTAGACGCACGGAAGTAGATGAAAAATTTGCCTGGTTGCGACAATTATTAGAATGGCAAAATGACGTCAAAGACGCGATCGAATTTGACGATCATCTCAAAGATCACTTACTCGAACGCGATGTCTATGTCTTCACCCCCAAAGGTGAAGTCGTCTCCCTCCGCCAAGGTTCTACCGCTGTCGATTTTGCTTACCGGATTCATACTGAAGTCGGCAATCACTGTGCTGGTGCCAAAGTCAACGATCGGATCGTCCCCCTATCGCGCACGCTTTCTAACGGTGATATCGTCGAGATTATTACCCGCGAAAATAGTCGCCCCAGCCTCGACTGGCTGAACTTTGTCGTCAGTCCCGGCGCACGCAACCGGATTACCCAATGGTATAAGCGATCGCATCGCGATGAAAATGTGGCACGGGGACGCGAATTACTAGAGCGCGAACTCGGCAAAAATGGTCTAGAAGCCCTCTTAAAGTCCGAACCGATGCTCTCTGTCGCCGTGCGGTGCAATTACGTCACCGTGGAGGATTTACTGGCTGGTTTAGGCTATGGTGAGATTACTCAAAAGACAGTCGTCAATCGCCTCCGCGAGACGATCAAAGATCGCGAAACGCCGACAGCGGAACTACCACCAACAATCGCCCCCAAGCAAACGACGCCCCAAAATAGCGATTTCCCGATTTTGGGTATTGAAGGGCTGTTGCATTACATCGCCGGATGTTGTAGCCCGATTCCGGGCGAGCCAATTATCGGGATCGTCACGCGCAATAGCGGTATTTCCATTCATCGCCAAGGCTGTATCAATGTCGAACAAATGGATGGCAATCGGTTGTTACCAGTGAGTTGGAATACCCAAATCGCCAAAGAGAAACCCCGAACTTATCCCGTGAGCATCCAACTGGAAGTACTCGATCGCGTTGGCGTTCTCAAAGATGTCTTGTCCCGCTTGACGGATAATAAAGTTAACGTTCGATCGGCAAATGTGATTACGCATTATGCCAAGCCCGCGACGATCGATCTATCGATCGAAGTCAGTGACAAGGCGCAACTCGAACGCTGCTTTGCTCAAATCAAGCAGATGAGTGACGTGTTAAATATTCGACGGCTAACTCAATCTGAGAACTAATTAAAGCAACGTGAATAGTGGATAGTGGATAGTGGATAGTGGATAGCGAAAAGTGCGTTCTTGGAGTTTCCCCAAAAACGCACTTTTCAAGACAGTGGCTAGTTCTAGTACTTAGGATTAAGTTTTGAGTGTATTTCGATCGATGTTTATGTATCGGTGCAAGATATGATTGCGATCGATTCTTTATTATATTTAAGCGAGTAACTACTAATGATTTTAGACGAAACTATGCAAAATGCGATCGCTGGCGGACTCGCAATCGCAATCTCAATCGGTGCGATGTTGATGATGTTTAGTAACGTGTGGACTACTAAAAAATAGCCTGCTGACCGAATTTCTAGCTGTGGCGATCGACAGCAGTAATGTTAAAAGCTTGACTGGTATTGTATTCAGCTCGTTCGTTAGCACACTCGACGCGGGTGGCGTCTGGGCGAGGTGAAATCGTCCCGATCGCTTCGAGATCGCGGAGGATATAATTGAGCTGGTTGGCGATCGCACCGAGCGAGATGGGCGATTGGCTCTCATGCTGACGACTGGCTTGTAAAAAGTGCAGCCGCATCTGCCAGGTAGAGTGGTTGGGGTGCTTAGTTAGGTACTCGATTACGGCTTGACGACTAATCATCTGCTATTACTCCTTGCGGTTATTACTATTTTTACCCGATCGTGAACAAATGTGTAGCTATCTTCACAATTTCGTCGTTATTCTAATAATTTAAGCGATAACCGATTTTGCGGACTGTCTCGATCCAGTCGTTATCACCAAGCTTTTTGCGGAGGGTGAGTACATGACTATCGACCGTTCGTGGATTGTCAATATCGATATCCCAGGCGCGTTTAAGTAGTTCTTGACGATGGACTGGTCGCCCATTTGCTTGCGCTAAAACGATCAAGAGACTAAATTCCTGGGGGCTAAGATCGATTCTGGCGGCGATCGACGATCGATCCGAGTTGTGCGCCAACTTGCTACGAATGGATGGCTCTACCGGGATTTGCGGGGTATCTGAGCGCGTTGCTAAGTGCTTTCTCAGATAAACGCATCGCCGCACTAAATCGATGCGTAAATTGCCACAAGTTATCTCCAGCGGAATGACGTTCGTCACTCGGCTGCGGCGCAATAAAGCTGACACTCGGGCGAGAAATTCCGGCATCCCAAACGGTTTTTTGAGATAATCATCAACACCTGTCTCCAGAGCGGCGACGAGATCGAGATCGCGCACTCGCGCCGATAACATCAACATCAGTGAATTGCCCTGCGGATACAACCACTGACAAAATTCGATCCCTTCGCCATCGGGTAAATCTGAATCGACGATCGCCAGTGTCGGTAGTTGCCGATCGCACTCCTGATAAGCTTGGGCTAAAGTTGCCGATTGTTGTACCTGATAACCCGCTTGTTGCAGATGCCAAGCTAGTAGCGATCTTAAATTGTGATTGCCTTCAATGACGTGAATCTGCACACTTTTTTGAGAATACAACTAGCAGTCTTCGATCCGATTAAATGCCCCATCTCTCCACCAATTTACAGACCCCAATCCTCAGTCGATCGAGCTACAGACATCAGCACGGCAACCAGTTAAACTAGTTAACAACGGTTGTTAAACCCGGAACATTTAACGATTTGGACATGTCTGACTCAGCAGGGATCGGTCTGCACCACCGGGACTAAGGCGTATTTTCCACACTGCAACTATTCAAAGTATAGATTACAGTAAAATTATGCCCAGTCGAGCATTTTTGAGATATCCTGTTTAATACGTCTAAGGATTTAGCCATGCTGCAAACTATAGAAACGATCGGGCACTACCAAAAGATTACCGATGCCTTAGTAGAAATGTGGCATCGCGGCTACCGCTTTGATGACCTCCGATTGTATCTCGATGGTTATTTAGCAGCATTGCGTAGCACTAATGCGCTAGAAGCCTATCAAATCAATCGACTTGAAGAGGAAACGATGCGTTACGTTTACGATCCTTCCAACTTTGAATTACCAGAGCTGCAAAAGGAACCAGATTATTACTAACGATTTCATGATGATGAGTTCGATCGGCAGTTGTCGAACGATGATTAGATCGCTTGACAACTGCTAATTAATAGCTAGCAAAATTAACTAGCTAAAGCAACTTCCACTAATTGTTGCAGTTCGCCCTTTTGATACATTTCGGTCATAACATCCGAGCCACCCACAAATTCACCATTGATATATACTTGGGGAATTGTCGGCCAGTTAGAGTATTCTTTGATGCCTTGACGAATATCTTGGTCGGCGAGGACATCTACGGTTTCGTAGGGTACGCCCAGGATATTCAGAATCTGCACTACTTGATTGGAGAAGCCGCATTGAGGCATTAATTTATTGCCTTTCATGAAAACTACGATTTTGTTATCGGCGATCGTTTTGCCGATTCTTTCTGCTGTGGGTGTGGTCATGTGAGGATCCAGGATAGGTAATGGGGTACGGGATGCGAACTGCTAACTGGAACTAACTCTTATGTTTGAGCTTGCCAAGTAGCGGGGGTATATGTTTTGAGTGCGAGAGCATGAATTGCGCCGCTAGCCATCGCTTCGCTGACGGTACTGTAAACCAACTGATGTTGTTGGATCAGGGTCTTGCCTTCAAATTGGGCGGATACAACCACAGCTTGATAATGATCGCCGCCGCCAGTAAGATCGACGATCTGAACGATTGCTTCTGGCAAACCTGCTTCGATGCTGGCTTTAACTTGACTGGGAGAAATCGCGCTCATACTAAAAAACTGTGAGAGATCTTGATTATAACTGGATCGAGCGCGAGCCGATCTTCAAGAGCTGGCGATGTCTGCCAGCTTCACCCACCGGAATTGACGATCGCCACCTAATTCGATGACAATTTTCACGCGTGGCTCTAGAGTCGGAAATTGGGCTAGATAAGCTAGCTCTTGGTTAGATAGAACCTGTCCGTCAATCAACCATAATACTAAGCCTTTTGCGGTAGCTGGCATGGTTGCCAGCCGGGTATCGATTATCGGTGGGATGAAGTAGGTGCGGATCTCCTTTTTGCCAACGTGAGGGGGGCGAACGCCGTGGACGCCAGCCAGATAAGCACCGATATCACCGATCCCTCTAGCCGACAGTGACATGTTTTCGTAGCCAGTCGCTCGCAGGCGGCGTTGATATCTTCCCTCAAAACCCCCTTCTAGCGGGGCATATACGCCCAATGCTCCCGATTGTTCTAAATCGCGGATAAATGGTTTACCAGTCGTAATTAAGGGCATCTCGACATCCTGATAGGAGTTATTCTATTCCTGGCGATCGCCAAACCGATCGATTGCGGTCATTTGGCTGCGCGACTGGAGATCGGTTGAAGTTTTCAGCGATCGCCGATCGACTTACATTATGGCAATTTCTTCACTCATAATTATGCCATAAATCGATCGCCCACAGTGGTAAATTTACTCAAGGATATTGATGCCATCGTATACTAGCGCCATCAGTTCGCCCCGATCGTTAAATTCGAGCGCTGCTGGTTTGGGAGTCAAGATCGCAATATTTTCAAATGCCCAGCAATTACCACAAGATCGTGCTAAATCGATGAGGAGCTGGATCTGGGGAATCTCGACCCCAATTTGGTGGAAATAGTCAAAATAACTTAGATAAGCAATCCGGTAATCTTGAAGTGTTGTCGGTAAAGACATCGGATCGAGGTGCGGATGACTTTTTTGGATTTCACAGATCGAAACTTGATTGAGAAAATCACCCAGCGGATCGAAAGCCATCTGGTGTTGCTCACCGACAATCGTTGCACGCGGATTGGCATAAGCTTTAACGACATCAATAAATTCTGGCGCAATTTGCTCATCGATCTGACGATCGCAACTGTTGCAGATTTGGTGTAGTATACTGCTACCTACATCGACCAAATCTGGACGATCGAGTAAGATTTTCATCGCTGTGAGCGGATTTTCCGTCCACAGCACCCGCGCTCGATCCAGCCCAGCATATAGATAACAAGCATTAATCGCATTTTCGGCGAGTTCGCGATCGGTAGTGCGATCGTCCAATATTGCGGCCCACTTTTCCCTGCTTTGTGGGATATAATCTACTTCTAACTTGACTAGTTTGCGACGCTCCATTGAAACCTGTGCTAGTTGCTGAGATGAGAACTCATTTTTCACCGACCTAACCATTGTATCAATAGATAATGACATAGCAACTCCATGTGAAAGTGATGTGGTGAGAAGATCGAATACTCTTGAGCTAACTTTTAGCAAGTGATGAGTTATTTGCCAATAGCTAGATAATTTAGATCTAGTCTAAGTCTTGCTCTGACTGGCTTTAAGTCGCATCGATCGAACGATGGAAACATCTAGAAACCACAGGTTAGATCGAGAGCTAACTACTAGAATTTTAACTAACTATTTGCTAGATCCGCCTGCTTAATTTGGCGGATAAACGGTAGTAATAGATGACGACGATGACACCAGCCAATTACTCGCCCAAACAGACGTTACGCAGCCAACTGCTCGATCGACGCCAAGCTTTACCAGCCCTAGTTTGGCAAGCACACAGCGAGCTAATCTGCGATCGACTCTCCGCAAATACCGCATTTAGGGACGCACACACCGTGCTTGCTTATCAAAGCTGTCGCCAAGAGCCAAGTCTCAACTATCTATTTACCCATCATCACAAGCAGTGGGGATTACCGCGATGTCTCGATCGAGATCTCCAGTGGCATCGCTGGAAACCTTTGCAAACACTAGTTTCTGGCAGTTATGGCATTCTCGAACCACCGCCAACATCGCCCTTATTATCACCACAGGAGATCGACTTAATTTTGGTACCAGCGATAGCTGTCGATCGCGATGGGTATCGGTTGGGCTATGGTGGTGGTTATTACGATCGACTGCGCGCCGATCCACTCTGGCGCAAGATTCCGACGATCGGCATTATCTTTGATTTTGCTTATGTCGATCGACTGCCGATCGATCCTTGGGATGTGCCCGTAGATGCAGTGTGTACGGAATTAGGCTTTAGGGATTAGGCTTTAGGGATTAGGGCGTTGCTGAATTCAGAGGCACCTAAGTAGTTACTCCTCTAGTAACGATAACTGTGCGCCGCTGTCATTCCCTCCTTTTAAGCCCAGATGCTTCCGCGCTGCTGCCGTCACTACTCGTCCCCGTGGCGTCCGGTGGAGATAGCCAATTTGTAATAGATAAGGCTCATACACAGATTCGATCGTTTGGCTATCCTCACCTGTCGATGCTGCCAAAGCTTCCAATCCAACCGGGCCACCATTAAACTGCTCCGCCATCGTCGTCAATAATAGTCGATCGACCCAATCTAAGCCCAGCGGATCGACATTATAAATCTCCATCGCCGCGCTAGCGATCTCGCCATCGATTTGGGTATGACCTTTGACTTGAGCATAGTCCCGCACCCGTTTTAACAACCGATTGGCAATTCGTGGTGTACCACGCGATCTTCTGGCAATTTCTGCCGCACCTTCAGGTGTTACTACAGTTTGCAAGATATCCGCCGTCCGTTGGACGATCAGAGTCAGCTCGTCTACCTCATAAAAGCGTAACTTCTGTACTAGTCCAAATCGATCGCGTAATGGTGATGTCAGCGAACCCACCTTCGTTGTTGCGCCGACGAGGGTAAATTTGGGTAATGGAATGCTCCGAATTTTAGCCGTATTCCCTTTACCGACTGTAATATCTAAGCGAAAATCCTCCATCGCTGGATACAGAATTTCCTCCGTCATCCGAGGAAGGCGATGAATCTCATCGATAAATAAAATATCACCGGGCTGCAATCCCATCAAAATCCCCACGATATCGCGCGGACGTTCCAAGGCGGGAGCCGCTGTAATCTTACAATTGACGCCCATTTCCGAAGCCAGAATTAGGGACATCGTAGTTTTCCCTAGTCCTGGCGGCCCGTATAATAGTAAATGATCGAGGGATTCTTTGCGGACTTTAGCCGCTTGAATAGCGATATCGAGGACACCTTTGAGATCTTTTTGACCGATATACTCATGGAGACTACTCGGTCTGAGGCTTTCTTCTTGAATCTTTTCCTCAGAGGTGGTGACATCTGCCTGCAAAATTTCCGCGTCAGCGGTTGTTAATTCAGGATTGGGAATTAGTGGCTTGGGAATAGTTTTCTTCTTCTCTTTAGGCTGCTGTGCGGCATCGGCTGGCTGTTTGGAGGAGATAATTGCCATATCAGACGGGAGATGAACGATTTCCCTCATTATCTCAATTATTAGTCGATCGCGATCGGGTAATAGTTGAATTAGGGTAAAGGGTAAAGGGTAAAAGGTAAGAGGTAAAAGGTAAGAGAGCAATTATTCATCTCCCAGTCCCCCAGTCTCCCAGTCCCCCAGTCTCCCAGTCTCCCAGTCCCCCAGTCCCCCCATCTCCCATCTCCCATCTCCCATCTCCCATCTCCAAATCTGTCGGCGATCGCAGCTAGACGAACGAAGCAAAACATAATAAGATTCACCCAGTAGCAGGAAATCTTATCTTTTTGAGGTAAAATCTGTTCGACTGCATCGAGCTGTAGCACATCAGATCGTAGCTGAAAAATTTGTACCTAGCGGCGTTGAGAACCGATTGTGGCTGGGGCATAATGAGTAAAACCTACATCGTTCTTGACTACTGCTAGGAAGCAGGTTCAATGCATCATTATTTATAATCAGGGAGCAAAGAGGCGCGTGGGTTTTTTCAATCGCTTTTCCTTATCCAGGGACATGGGTATGGATCTAGGAACTGCCAATACATTGGTCTATGTAACTGGCAAAGGTATCGTGCTGGCAGAACCTTCAGTAGTGGCGATCGACCAAAATACTAAAATGCCACTAGCAGTAGGTGTCAAGGCGAAGATGATGTTGGGGCGCACCCCCGGTAATGTCATCGCGCTCCGTCCGCTCCGCGATGGCGTGATTGCTGA
>NZ_JANMZA010000563.1:0-4926 GCF_031382685.1 Chamaesiphon sp. OTE_8_metabat_110
ACAGATTTTATTAGGTTAGGTAAAGGGTAAGAGGTAAAATGTAAAAGGTAAAAGGTAATTACGACATTCATCGCTCCCCGTCTCCCCGTCCCCCCCTCTCCCCAACTCCCCCACACTCCATCTCCTAACTCCCAACTCCCACCTCCCATCTCCCCAATTCAAATTCACACACCAGAATGGGTTAAACATGCCGTCTTTTATCAAATATTTCCCGATCGATTTGCGATCGGCAAACAACCGCAATCGTGTTTGTTAAAAAATCCAACTTGGGAAGAATGGCAAGCACCACCCACCATGCAAGGTTACAAAGGTGGTGACTTATGGGGCGTTATCGAAAAATTAGATTACCTGCAAGATTTAGGCATTAATGCGATTTACTTTACGCCGATTTTTCAGTCCACTTGCAATCACCGCTATCATACCCACGATTATTATCAAGTCGATCCGATTCTTGGTGGTAACAAAGCCTTTAAACTACTCCTCGAACAAGCGCATCAGCGCGATATTAAAATAGTCCTCGATGGCGTTTTCAATCATGCAAGTCGGGGATTTTACTTCTTCAATGATATTCTGGAAAATGGCCCCAACTCACCCTGGCTAGATTGGTTTAAAATCCACGATTGGCCGCTCTCTGCCTACGATGGCAACCTTCCAGCTAACTATGAAGGGTGGGTAAACAATCGCGCTTTGCCCGTCTTCAATCATGACAATCCCGATGTCAAAGAATACATCATGGAGATTGCCGAATACTGGATTGAAATGGGTGTCGATGGCTGGCGATTGGATGTCCCATTTGAAATTACTACACCGGGATTCTGGCAAGAATTTCGCGATCGCGTCAAAGCCGTTAATCCCGAAGCGTATATCGTCGGCGAAATTTGGCAAGATGCCCGACATTGGCTCGATGGTACCCAGTTTGATGGCGTGATGAATTACCTGTTTACTGCCCCGACGATCGCTTTTACCGCCGGAAATCGCGTGGAGATGGATTATGTTCGCAATCCCAGTTATGACCCCTACCCGGCGCTATTAGCCCCCGATTATGCCACCAAAATTCAGGCATTGCTGGATTTATATCCCTGGGAAATTCAACTGACGCAGTTAAATTTGTTAGCTAGTCACGATACCGCGCGGCTGCTCTCGATCGCGCACGGCGATCGTGCTAGTGTAGAACTATCGACGTTATTATTACTGACTTTTCCCGGTGCGGCGAGTATTTACTATGGGGATGAAGTCGGTTTGGCAGGTGCGCTCGATCCGGACTCCCGGCGCGGGTTCCCGGCTGAGTCTGATTGGGATCGCGAATTACTTGAGTATCATCGGCGACTAATTGCGATCCGTCATGCCTATCCGGCGTTGCGCACTGGTACCTACCGCACGATCTATGCTCGGGGCGAGGTTTACGCCTTCGTTCGCACGTTAGCCGATGTCGAAATCTTAGTTGCTGTCAATACCAGTACCGAGTCAGAAACACTCAGCCTCGATCTCGCCGAGTTAGGCATCAATATTCAATCCAAACAATTATTTGGGACTGCTAAACTAGCACAAAGTAGTGGGAATACATTCAAGATCGATCTAAATCCCCGCAGCGGTTGTATCGTGGCTTGAGTTTCGATCGTCACGCCTAAAAAAGCACCAATTTTCATTGGTGCTAAAAATTAATCGATCGCCGTAATAATTTAATCATCCAGATCTTGACGTTCTAGTCGCGCCACTCGCCGCGCTAACCGTCGAGTTTTGCGTTCATTAATACTCAAATCGAGGTTTAGCTCGTCTATAAAATTCTGTTGAGCGACAAAGGTATTCCGA
Source organism: Chamaesiphon sp. OTE_8_metabat_110 (assembly GCF_031382685.1). Taxonomy (NCBI): domain Bacteria; kingdom Bacillati; phylum Cyanobacteriota; class Cyanophyceae; order Gomontiellales; family Chamaesiphonaceae; genus Chamaesiphon; species Chamaesiphon sp. OTE_8_metabat_110. Next base: position 1,810 of record NZ_JANMZA010000563.1, read on the forward strand.
ATCACCACAGTCACGGCACCTTCGACACTATCGATCCGAAATCGCAGACTGGTAATGTCTTCACGCGCAGCGTTTATATTTTGCTCCATACTGGCGACTCGCTGCTCGATACCTGTAACTCGTTGCTCGATACCTGTAACTTGCTGCTCGATACCAGTAACTCGTTGCTCGATACCCGCCATATTTTGCTGCATGGTACTCATACTTTGCTGCATGGTACCAAGCGCCTGGATGACTTGTGATAACTGATTTTCAAGGCGATCGAAACGTTCTTCAGACATACTATTTTCTAATGTGAGACTAGCTAGATGAGAGCAGAACTGCAACTTATTTGGCTGATGGCAAATAAGTTGCAAAGTCGATCGATCTCGTTTGACTCTCCAACTATCTCAGTCGCTGTTACTAGGAAGGGTGTCTTTATTTTAGCTGGAGATGAGTAATCTTGGGTGGAGATTGCTGCTAGCTATACATCTGCGCCGATTTGGAATCGATTCTGGATGTGCGATCGAGTCGAGTAATTCAACCAAATAATCGTGTTTAGTTTTAATTTGAGCAAAAATAAAAACTGACAGATTTCGTTCTCTATCTAATGGAATTAGCTAGATACATAGATCGAGGGACAAAGAATATAAGTAGCACTTGTAAAGTGAATGAATAACAGCTTTAAGTAATTTAAGTCCCGGGTAAAATCATATGGCGCTCCATAAAATCGCAGACTTCAATCCAGATTACAAAAAACACTTTGGTGGTCGAGATATTAAAGGACTAGATTTGTATGCAGCTAATGAAAAAATTGGTAGTGTCGATGATGTGTTAGTAGATGATGGCGGACAGTTTCGCTATTTGGTGATTAGTACTGGTTCGTGGATTATGGGTAAAAAGGTATTATTACCGATCGGTCGCGCTCATGTCGATAAAGACGGGACGCGGATCTATGCTCAAGATCTGACTAAAAAACAAGTAGAAACCTTACCCGAATTTACCAACGATCTGACGATCGATTACGAGCATGAGGAGCAGGTACGCGGTGTCTACCGGGATGCAAAAATGTCAATGCAGCAGGATCGTCCCCCCGCAACAGGTACCGAAACGATGACTCCAGTGGCGACTGGTACTCACGATCGCAGCAATTATACTTACGATCGCGAACCAGATCTGTATACGCTCAACGATCGCGATCATTCGAGTCTCAAGCTGTACGAAGAGCGACTAGTGACGAGTACGACTCGGCAAAAGAGTGGCGAAGCCATCATCGGCAAACATGTCGAAACTGAAACGGCAACTGCTTCGGTACCTGTGGAAAAAGAGCGGATTACGATCGAGCGGATACCTGGAAATGCTCAAGCGGTAGTTACGCCAAGCGAGACTAATTTCCAAGCTGGAGAAGTTGCCCGGATGGAAGTTTATGAAGAAGTTCCCGAATTTCACAAAGAAGCCTTCGTTCGTGAAGAAGTTCGCGTTAGCAAGGTTGTCGAGACGGAAACCGTCACCGCGCAAGAGCAACTTCGCCGTGAAGAATTAGATGTTAACGTCGAGGGTCATCCCGTCGTCGAAAACAAAACTTAAGTCAACGTTAATTTCCACTAATCAGGAGCATCACTATGACACTTGAAATCATCCAAACCGACGCCTACGGTAATACTGTAGAGACTCCCAATCCACCCGAACCCAATCCCAATCCAGAAGCCTTAGAGTCAGCAACTGATTCCAATCGAGAATTGTGGGTGTCGATCCAAACCAAGAATAAAGCATTTTTTGAGAATGCTTCTATTTACATCTCACGCTTCTTTAAAGATAACCAACAGCTATTAACAACGCTAGGTTTGATTTACTTGGGCATCATCGCGCTCGATCTATTATTTGCGGGATTGAATGCGATCGATGGACTGCCATTAGTAGCACCAATCCTGAAGCTTGTCGGCTTGTATTATGTCGGACAGTTTATCTGGCGTTACTTGATTCGCGAACACGATCGACGCGAATTGATGGAATCAGTCAACCGTACTAAAGCCGAAATTCTAGGCAATCGTAACTAGTAGTTATCCAAAAATTTAAACGACACCTTAGATTAGATTGTCCAGTCAGCAAACTTATTACTGACTGGATATCTAGTCTCTATACACATTCTCGATCGATTATTTCATCTTTTTAAATTATTTAAACTAGCTATGAACGCAGCTAAAACATCCTCAGCCGCGATCGCTCTGTATGCGATTTTGAGCTTGGGAGCAATGCCGATCTTTGCCAATTCCGCCGTAGCTCAAGTAGCTACCGATGCGACTTCAACTGCTCCCACTACCAATACGGTGCGGATCGAAGGATCGAGCAGTATGAAAGTAACTAATAATAATCGGATCGCGCAAATCAAACAAAGTTCGCCCGATGCCCAGATTACTACCCGCTATAATGGTGCCGATGCTGCGCTCAAATCCGTACTCGATGGTACCGCCGACTTAGCCGCCATCGGGCGTCCGCTCACAGAGCGAGAGCAACAACAGGGTTTAGTCGCCGTCCCGCAAAAACGTCAGAAAATTGCGATTATTGTCGGTGCGGCAAATCGATTTACTAGCAACTTGACTTTCGAGCAATTTGCCAAAATCTTTCGAGGTGAAATCAAAGATTGGTCGGAACTCGGCGCACCTCCCGGACGCATTCAACTAGTCGATCGACCCGATACCAATGATACGCGGCTGGCGCTTCAGAATTATGCCGTATTCAAGCAAGCTCCCTTCGTCGCTACTCCCAATGCCATCAAAGTAGCTGACGATACGATCGAAAGTGCGATCGAGCAACTCGGCTCTAGAGGCATCACCTATACAGTTTCTGATGCGATCGACAATATTCCTGGGATTCGGATTGTCCCCATGCACAAGACACTCCCCCGCGACCCTCGCTATCCCTTCTCGCAGCCGCTAGCTTACGTTTACAAGGCGGGTACCCCGCGTCCGGCTGTTGCTGCCTTCCTGGGCGGTACCGCAGCCGCTGCTAGCATTCCCGAAGCCGCCCCAGCGCCAGTTGAAACCACCTCTACCACCACAGTTACTCGATCGACGACAGAGAATGACTTCCCGTGGCTATTGCTACTATTTCCCTTATTAGGTGGCTTGTTGTGGTGGG
>NZ_JANMZA010000575.1:0-5761 GCF_031382685.1 Chamaesiphon sp. OTE_8_metabat_110
GTCATCAAAAAAGAAGTTACCGGACAACTAGACTATAGCTTTCTCAACGATGTGTGGCCAGAATTTGGACAAACGCTCCCCACCACCGAAAATATTGCTAGGGTAATTTGGCAGAAGCTAGCACCGCATTTTCCGCTCGTCCGCATTCAGTTATACGAACATCCCGAACTCTTCGCAGAATATACAGGTAAAGACATGGAAGCATCATTGACTATCGGTACTCACTTTAGCGCAGCGCACCGACTCGCGTTGGAGAGCCTAACACTCGAACAAAATAGTGAGATTTATGGCAAGTGTGCGCGGGTAAATGGACACGGACACAATTATCATCTCGAAGTCACCGTTACGGGCGAAATCGACGCTCGTACGGGGATGATTGTCGATTTGGTGAAGCTCCACGAACTAGTCGATCAACATGCTGTCGAACCTCTCGATCATACCTTCCTAAACAAAGACATTCCACATTTTGCCAAAGTCGTACCGACAGCCGAAAACATTGCTGTCTACATCGGCTACCAAATCGAGCAGCCGATTCGGGAACTCGGCGCACAGCTCCACAAAGTAAAACTTATCGAGAGTCCCAACAACTCCTGCGAACTGCTCTGGAGCCAAGATTTTAGCAATCTGGCAAGCCGTCAATTAGCTACAGCAGCAGTACGTTAGCACTGACGTGGTAGAATCTCATTCATTCTATTACAGCCAGTTTACAGTCAAACCCGATGTCGATCGGTAATAATTTTCAATACAGATCGACCGATCGGGCGATCGAAGATTGGGGATGGTGCGTTTATAATGTAAACAATAAATTGATTGTCGGACTCGATCCATACAGTATCGGCAGCTTGGCTAGTAGCTAGGTTTTGGTGTAATTATGTTACTCTCAGATTAGTTTTACCCTGAGATCGAGTAGCTAAAACTGATAAAATTTGCATAATTAATTGTTTCGATCGCTATGTTCAGCACAAATCGATGACGATTTACCAAGCTCTGTCAATTTTGAAATAAGGACTAATAAAATATGAGCGATACACCAGAATCTACTCAATCCGTAGAAACTTCCACAATTGATATTCCCGCAAATCCCCTGGGATTAAACACTGGAGCAGGCTCTATTACCAAAGTTTCACCCAATCTATCGACAGCCGATTTACCTGATTGGGCGAAGCAAGTGACGGATGTGCTTGCCGAACTCCCGACTTATCTCGGTCAAATTTACAAAAGTAACAAGAGTGCTGTAATTACGCTGGGGTTATTTTTTGGGATTATTGTCGGTGTCAAACTGACGCTAGCCATTTTATCGGCAATTAATGAAATTCCGCTACTCGCACCTACTTTTGAGTTGGTAGGCATTGGATACACTGGCTGGTTTGTGTATCGTTATTTACTGCAAGCTTCGACTAGAAAAGAGCTGACTGACGAAATCGATAGTTTCAAATCAGAAGTTCTCGGCAATAAAAACGGTAACTCCTAGTACCAACGGTTGAATGATTTTCAACCAATCTCGATACCACCGAAGCTATTTCGGTGGTATTTTATTTTTGGGTGAGGGTAGCAAAGATCTCCTCACCTCACTAAAACAGGAATTTCGATCTCAATCGCTAATTTAATTTCCAGCAGCTCGTAAATTTGCCAGTGTAGAGCAACTACCATCAGCCTTTCGCCATTACCCACAATCCCATTAGCGTCATCATCGTCACAATTAAGGCGATCGAGATGAAGTTATTATCTTTGGTATTGACCTGACTCAGATCCACAGGTGCATATTTTTCTTCGAGCGATCGCGGTGGTGCTGGCGATGGGGCAGTAGGTGTACGATTGACACCAGGTTTGCCATCTTCACCTTCTAAATGTGATAGATCGGGAATTTGCGTCAGCCACTCGTCCCGCCGCGTCAATTCAGGAGCCTGCATGATGTACAGCAATCTTTTACTCGCCTGACGAGTTTCCAAATTGGGATGGTTGGCGAGTTTTTGGCACAGCGCTTTAGCTTCAGAAATTTGTCCGGCGGCTTCAAAGGCGGTAACGAGCCATACCTGTACTTCACCGCCAATCTTGCTATTGGGTTGCACTTGTGCCACCGCAGCCAATAAATATTTAACAGCTTGGCGATATTGTCCCCGCTCGAAGGCGATTTGTCCAGATTGATAGTCGGTATCGAAGGTCATTTCGATTTTTAAGATGTGATAACTTTACGCTTGAAATCTACGATGTGGGCAATGCACCGAGTTATTAGGTAATTGTTCGCAAGTAAAAATGCTCGATCGCATTAATAGTCCTTCACGACACGTAGTCATCCGATCTTAGCTAATACTGATGAAAGGATGCAAGCACTCAACAGGTAAACAAGTCGGCACATAATTTTAATCACTAGTAAAGACTCTACAACTCTACTGGCAATCTCCCATAACCCTTGTGGTGGGCACTGCCCACCCTACTGGCTAAAAATGTGGGTAAAGCGATTCTCTTTCAGAGAGGCTGCGCCAACGCTCAAAATGTTACTCATTGTATTTTTCAGCGTTATGAATGCCCACAGTTTTAGTCGTGTCGTCCCACTACAAGATAATTACCTCTTACCTCTTACCTCTTACCTCTTACCTTTTACCTCACAACATCTGTCACCCCAATTCGACATTATTGCCCCATTCCAGAAGAAACAATCATCGAGCCAGTACCCGTATCTGTGAAAATTTCGAGTAATAGCGAGTGCTGCAATCGCCCATCGATAATATGTGCGGCTTTGACACCTTGCGCGAGCGAGCGGACACAGCAGGTAAGCTTGGGAATCATCCCGCCGCTGACGGTACCATCTTCAATCAGCGCCCGCGCACCTTGGATATCCAACTGGCGAATTAGAGTATCTGGATCTTTAAAATCGCGCATCAAGCCGGGGGTATCCGTCATCAAGATCAGTTTTTCAGCTCCCAGCGCCGCAGCAATTTCACCAGCAACTGTGTCCGCATTGATATTATAAGCCTGTCCGTTTTCATCAGCAGCGACACTCGACACGACGGGAATATAACCACTCTTGACTAAAGAGTTGAGAATGTCTACATTCACGCCACTTACTTCACCTACAAACCCAATTCCCTCGCGTCCATCGGGACGTGCGATGATTAAATTGCCATCTTTGCCACACAAACCTACTCCGTTACCACCAGCCTGATTGATTAACGCGACGATTTCTTTATTGACGCGTCCGACTAACACCATTTCGACGACATCCATCGTTGCCGCATCCGTTACCCGCAAACCATCTTTAAATTGCGGCTCGATGCCCAGTTTCTCCAGCCAACTATTGATTTCTGGCCCCCCACCATGCACCAAGACGGGACGAATACCAACGCAGGACATAAAAATCAGATCCCGAATCACCCGATCCTTGAGGGTACTATCTTTCATCGCAGCACCGCCATATTTGACCACTACGGTACGTCCGGCGAATTTTTGGATGTAAGGCAAGGCTTCACTTAAAACCCGCACGCGGGTGGCATCTTCGTTGGAGTGGGTCATGAATTAGGGTGTGGGAGTTTGGCGATCGGTATTGGCACTAGCCAAGATTTTAGCAGTTTAGCTTGTGTCTAAAACGATCGACTTGTAGCGGCAGTCAAATACCGATCGTGTTATTGCGACATTGTAGTTAGTGGGCTTGAACTATGATTTATCGGATTGGATGATGAACCAAGATCGCGCTCTAGCAAATCGTCATAGTCCATCTGCTAATTCAGTCTAATCATAGTTCAGACAACGAAAATACACAGGCTGCAAATGCTCGATCTTCGATCGAACTATGAGACTCGATCGATCTGATTAGCATCCAACCAAGCCATTAAATCGCTCATCTGACTGAAATCCAACAACGCCTCACCCAAATCCTCCAACCGCAACAGAGGTAAAGCTTTAACTCTCATTTCAACTTCTGGCAACACATTCCCCACCCGTCGATTTAGCAACCGCAAAATTAAAGCTTGTGTTGCTTTTATTTCTCCCTGCTGCTCGGCTTCTCGATAAACTCTAGTTTGTTCTAACTCAATTCCTAACATCGCATCCACCTCATCTCTACTTAGATTACTAAACTTGTAAATGATAATCGTTGATACTAACAAAGGTTATATCCTGGCTGCCTTGTGCCCGTTGGATTAAGCCCCTAGCGACAGATGTAGCCTGTTCGCCCTCCAGCGTAGTCAATACCATCAAGCCTAAGCCTGTTGGTAAGTTTTCCACTTCACCCAGCTCATCCAAGTACACGGGCTGAATTCGTCCATTGTCCAAGAATTCTCGCGCCATGTCGGTGCGAGATTGTTCTGTGTTTCTAGTCGGATAAATTACCACCGCTTGCCAATTGGCAAATCGTTCGCGGTTGCGATAGGTGTAAATAGCAATCTCACTGAGCATCCGTTCATACAGCAGCTCGTCGAGCTGGAACTGCACCTCGCAGAAATAAACTATTCCGGCTCGATTGGGTGGTAAAAATACCCCATCGATCCGAAATGCCGTTTCCTTCACCTCGATTGACTCAAAGATATAGCTTTGAGCATTTGCTGGCGGCTGCGGCAATAAATCGAACAATAAAGTGGGCGACTGCCGGAATAACTGGTAGAAAATTGAATCGCGGCGCATAATAAATTCTCGCTTGATGAGATGGGATTATTTTGGTGCGTTACGCTCCGCCATAGCACACCCTATTGTTTGGAATATTATTTTTTCCAAAACCTAAAGCCTAAAGCCTAAAACCTAAAGCCTAAAGCCTAAAGCCTACCCTCTAAGTCCCGATCGCCAGTAGAATATCAAGTTATCGATACCCATAGCAAGCAACATGAGTCAAACTTATCGCATCACACTTTTACCTGGAGATGGGATCGGCCCCGAAATTATGGCGGTGGCGGTAGATGTGTTGGCGGTTATCGCTAAACAAGAGGATTTGAATTTTGAATTTACCACGGCGCTAATTGGTGGAGCGGCGATCGAAGCCACGGGCGAACCCTTGCCAGCAGCCACTTTAGATACTTGCAAGCGAAGTGATGGGGTACTACTAGCAGCTATCGGCGGTTATCAATGGGACAATCTGCCGCGTCACTTGCGCCCAGAGACAGGCTTATTGGGCTTGAGAGCGGGTCTGGGTCTATTTGCCAATTTGAGACCTGCGGCAATTTTACCCCAGCTTATCGACGCTTCTACCCTCAAACGGGAGGTAGTCGAAGGGGTCGATATCATGGTAGTCCGAGAACTTACTGGCGGCGTGTATTTTGGCGAACCCAAAGGGATTTTCACGACGGAGACTGGTGAAAAGCGGGGTGTGAATACGATGGCATATACTGAAAGCGAGATCGATCGCATTGCCAAAGTCGGGTTTGAAACTGCCCAAAAACGGACGAAAAAGCTCTGTTCGGTAGATAAGGCGAATGTGTTGGAAGTCTCTCAATTATGGCGCGATCGAGTAGTGGCGATGGCTCCCAATTATCCTGATGTCGAACTGACGCACATGTATGTCGATAATGCGGCGATGCAACTCGTGCGCGCGCCCAGACAGTTTGATACGATCGTCACTAGCAATCTATTCGGCGACATCCTTTCGGATGCGGCGGCGATGTTGACAGGTAGTATTGGGATGTTGCCTTCGGCGAGTTTAGGTGCGACTGGTTTGGGCGTATTCGAGCCAGTTCATGGTTCGGCTCCCGATATTGCAGGCAAAGATCTCGCTAATCCGTTGGCGCAGGTGCTGAGTACCGCCATGTTACTGCGCTATGGACTAAACCAATCTGCC
>NZ_JANMZA010000584.1:0-7179 GCF_031382685.1 Chamaesiphon sp. OTE_8_metabat_110
TCGGTACCGCCAGAAATGACGCAGCAAATCGAGGCAAGGTTGGGCGAAACGATTTCAGCTAGTCAGCCGGGAACGTTAACAACTTTCGATCCGTGGGCGAGCTATTGTCAGGAATTGCGCGGGAAAGTCGATCTGGCAAGCATTCAGCAATCGATCGCGTCTGGTAAATTGACTGTATTTGCCGATGTGATGAATGGTGCGGCGAGTACTGGTTTAGGTAGATTATTAGGTTTGCCGATTACCGAACTCAATAGCAAAACCGATCCGTTATTTGGTGGTGGTGCGCCAGAGCCTTTGCCCAAATATTTGTCCCAACTGATGCGGACGATCCGCAGCCATGCCGGGGAACCAGGGGTGAGAGTCGGTTTGGTATTCGACGGGGATTGCGATCGGATTGCGGCTGTAGATGGCTCTGGTGAGTTCCTGAGTTCGCAGATTTTGATTCCGATTCTGATCGAGCATTTAGTCAAGCGGCGCGGCTTTACAGGCGAAATCATCAAGACTGTCAGTACTTCCAATCTCGTCCCCAGAATGGCGAAGCTGTACGACTTGCCGATCTATGAAACCCCGATCGGGTATAAGTATATCGCCGATCGGATGCTCGATACACCCGTGCTGATCGGTGGCGAAGAATCCGGCGGGATCGGTTATGGCAACCATATCCCCGAACGCGATGCGCTACTCTCGGCATTATATCTCCTCGAAGCGATCGCCAAATCCCAACAAGATCTAGGTGACTTATACCGCCAACTTGAGTGTCAAACTAACTATGACTTTAAGTACGATCGCGTAGATCTACATTTGGCAAATATGGACGTGCGATCGCGACTAATGGCTGAATTGGAACACAAATCATTTGCCAAAATTGCTAACATAGAAGTAAGCGATCGCAATTTAGTAGACGGGTACAAATTTAACTTAGCTGATGATAGTTGGCTGTTGATTAGATTTAGTGGGACAGAACCAGTCCTGAGACTTTATTGCGAAGCTGCGACGATCGATCGCGTGCATGAGACGCTTGCCTGGGCACAAGATTGGGCAAAGTCAGTATCCTAAAAAGAGCGATCGTTGCATTAATCAAATTACAGATGGTGGCAAACTTCCACTGAGAGTTAATCATGAAAAATTTTCTTGGTTTAGCAACGATCGCTAGCACGCTTTTGACTTTATTTACTCCTCAATTAGGTAGATCGCAGGGCGTTTTTGTCCAACCCTTTCCATCGAGCGGGTACTCATCAACTACGATCTACATACCTGCGCTCCCACAAGATCGCGGGTATATTAACAACGACATCAATACAACCACGATTATCAACCCGATCTCACCCAATATTTATCCTAACGGCAACTCGTTTCCCGGCAACCGCACTACTCCTTATTACGGTAGTGGGTTTCCCAACAAACCATTTGTGCCACCTTCGCCGATATTAATCTACCCGCAGCAGAACTACTATCCCGGTGCGATCCAATCTGCATGTACGACTTCGATAATTGGTAGCCCAATTCCCAGTCCGATCGCCCTCAACCGCTATACTGGTACACCCTGCCGTTAGGATCGATTTTTTGAATTAGGGCGATGAGTGAGGTTGGGTAAAAGGTTAAGAGGTAAAAGGTAAGAGGTAAGAGGGGTTTTCGCCATTGATTTTAGAAGTAGCCATCCTCGATCTCAAGCCTAGTGTCGCTGATGATTTTGAAGCTGCTTTTAGAGTGGCTGCAAATATTATTATAGGGATGCCGGGATACATTTCGCATGAACTGCAACGTTGTCTAGAAAATCGCGATCGTTACATTCTGCTGGTACGTTGGGAAAAGCTCGAAGACCATACAGTTGGCTTTAGAGGTTCTCCCAAGTATCAAGAATGGCGATCGTTGCTGCATCATTTCTACGATCCGTTTCCAACAGTCGAACACTATCAAATGTCTTCTCTGAATTGAGCAACGCCATTTGACCGAATTCTTGTTCTTGATTAGTTGTAGGGTGTGTTACTCCGCAGCGGCTCGCGCTCCTCGGGTTTCCCGTTCGCGCAGCGTCTCCAAAGGAGAGGGTTTAGCGAGACAAGACAGGATAACGCACCAACCGTCTAGTTTTCTATCTATCTGGTGCGTTACGCTTCGCGATAACACACCTTACATTGGCGATTTGGGCGATCGCGATCGTCACCCATCCAGATTCAGCATCGAGCCGAAACTTTTGCTTGGGTACTAATAAAATATCTGTCTGCGCCGCACATAGAGCTGCTGCTTCCGCAACACTTGCAGTCCCGACCGATGTCAATACCAATTGCGACGATTCTCTTTCAGAGAGGCTCCGCCAACGAACCACCGTGACGGAATTTAGCCGTTCTGGGCTGTATGTTTTTAAAAACCAACCCGATTCGCAACAATAATCTATCAATCCTGGCTCATTTGCCTTGCGATCGAGTGTTGCAATCCCCACAATTGTGGCAAGATCTAGATCGTACTCGGCGAATACCGACTCGATCGCGCGTTGGATCGCTAGTTGAGAGACACCCCGCTGACAGCCGATCCCTACCCATAAATACATGTCAAATGAAGTCACTGGTAAAACTCTATATCTAGTCGGTACGCCGATCGGCAATCTGGGTGATATGACAATGCGGGGACTTCAGGTATTGCGGGACGTCGATACGATCGCGGCTGAAGATACGCGACATACGGGTAAATTGCTGCATCACTTTGAGATTAAGACGCCGCAAATTAGCTATCACCAGCATAACGAACAGCAACGCATTCCCGAATTGATCGGTCAATTGCAAGCGGGCAAATCGATCGCGTTGGTGACAGATGCGGGAATGCCAGGAATTTCCGATCCGGGTTATCTGATTGTCGCAGCTTGTGTGGCGGCGGGGATTCGGGTGATTCCGATTCCGGGGGTGACGGCGGTGGTGACGGCGGTGAGTGCGTCGGGATTGCCAAGCGATCGATTTGTGTTTGAGGGTTTCTTGCCAGTCAAGGGACAGGAACGACGCGATCGATTAGAAGCAGTTGCTGGAGAGGCGCGGACGCTGGTATTTTATGAGTCTCCCCACCGTTTGCGACAGACTTTGGCAGACTTTGGGGCGACATTTGGTACCGAGCGGCAAATTGTCATCGGCAGAGAATTAACCAAATTACATGAGGAATTTTGGCGGGGAAATATCGGAGCAGCGATCGAGCATTACACCCACACCGAACCGCAAGGCGAATACGCGATCGTCATTGCTGGCGCTCATGTCAGCCATCCAACCCTCTCGGATGAGGCGATCGAGCGGGCATTAATCGAGTTAATGCTGAATGATACATCGCGTTCTCAAGCCAGCCGAATTGTCGCCGAACAAATTTCCCAATCGCGCCGCTATGTCTATCAATTAGCACTTGCGATCGATCTGGATGTTGCGAGGGAAAGAGATTAAAAGGTAAAAGGTAAGAGGTAATGAGTAAGAGTCCCAGTAGGGTGGGCAGTGCCCACCATCTAGGTTTCAGGCTTTTCTAACATGAAAAATATTTGTGCCGACCTACTTATGAGTAGCTGGTTGCGAATATTTTTTGGATAGGGATTACCTGAAACCTATGTGGTGGGCACTGCCCACCCTACATAACTACATAACCGTCCACCCGCATAACTACTTTTACCTTTTACCTTTTACCTCTTACCTTTTACCCATTACCCAATAAAGTTACCCCAAACTACTTATACACCGAACCCATATAATTGCCCCATAACTGAGCAGCTTGTGCGCTACTGCCGTTAGTAGGTGAATTATTATCATTCCCCAGCCATACCCCCGTTACTACCTTACGATCGGGAATAAACCCAATAAACCAGAGATCGACGTTATCATTGGTAGTTCCAGTTTTCCCGGCTTCCCCCAATCCAATGGCGGCGTTTTTACCAGTACCGCCAGTTACCACCCCGCGCATCATGGTTGTGAGTGTATCGGTGGTGCCAGTTGTTAAGACTCGCTTAGAGGGAGTATCTTTGGCATAGTCATAGATGAGGCGACAATTGCGAACTTGCTTGAGATCGCAATTGCTCGTATCGTACACTCGTTTGATGACGCGTGGCTGATGCCAGATCCCTCGATTGGCAACCGCTCCATAGGCTCCAGTAATCTCCAGCATATTGACGACACTTTGACCCAGAATTAGCGCTGGGACTGGATCGAGCTGAGATTTAACACCCATCTTCTTGGCAGTTTCGATCGTCTTATCCAAGCCGACATCCCGTGCTACTCGCAGCGCGATCGGGTTTTCTGACAAGGTAAACCCGGTATACATATTTACCGCGCCGGACGCACCATGATTGCAAGCTGGAAATGTTCTACCCCCCCACGATAGTGGATCGCAGGAATAGGTCTTTCCCGGCGATATACCGTCTTCGATCGCCGCAGCATACCCAAACAGCTTAAATGTCGATCCGGGCTGTCGCTGGGCATCTACGGCGCGGTTGAATTGACTTTTTTGATAGTCGAGACCGCCGACCATCGCTTTGACGATGCCAGTACTGCTATCGAGGCTGAGAATGCCGCCTTGGGAAAAGCGGTAGCTCCCACCAGCGGCGGCGATATTCTGCCGGAGTGCTGATTCGGCTTTGGCCTGCATCTTTAGATCCACACCAGTCTCGATCGCAAAGTTTCCCTCTTTAGCCGTCTCAACGCCTAAGATTTCTTGGAGTTCTTGAAAGACATAGCTATAGAGGTAGGGTGCCTTGGTATTTGTAATCGGGGTACAAGCTTCCGATCGATAGTTCAGTGTCGATCTTCTTGCTTCTCTCGCTTCGGCTGGAGTAATCGCACCAGTTTCGAGCATTCTAGTCAGTACTAGGTTGCGCCGTTCTTTGGCTTTCATCCCCTTGCGCCCTTGTTTATCCTCCACACAGGGGTTGAACATATTGGGACCGGGTAAAATGCCGACTAACATGGCGGCTTCGGGTAGGGTCAGATCGCGAGCGGATTTACCGAGATAATGCTGGGAAGCATCCTCAAATCCGTGTGCGTCATCTCCCAAGAAGACGCGATTGAGATAGGTGAGTAAAATTTTATCCTTACTATATGTCGCTTCCAGCTTGAGCGCTACCACTGCTTCCCGCATTTTGCGGGGGAGATTGTCTTCGCTCCCGACATACGATCGAAACAAGCTCCGCGCTACCTGCTGTGTCACCGTACTCGCACCTTGAGTGAGTTTCCCTTTTTGCCTAGAGACTACCAGCGCGCGTCCCACACCCCAAGGATCGACACCAAAATGCCAGTAAAAGCGACTGTCTTCTGAGGCAATCAGCGCCTTGAGTAAATAAGGTGAAAAATCTGTTAAGGCTGCTAGATCCTTGTGTGCGCCGACTTTCGGCGGACGGAGGGTGTCCTCCATCCCCTCGGCATAGACCATTACTGGCCCATTGGCATCTGGTAAAGGGTTAACATTAATTTTGGTAGATTCTGCCGCGATCGCCAGTAAGAGCAGACTCAATATACTCCCCGTCCCATACAATCCGTACCGCAAAACGCGCAGATGGACAGGCGGCGGATCGAGATAGGTAATTTTGACTGCGGCTTTGAGTTCGGGCGGGCCGAGGGTAAAGGTATCGCCATCTCTAAGCGTAATTCGATCGACTCTTTTCTTACCGCGATAAATCCCGTTCGTGGAACCCTCATCTTTGAGTAAAAAAGTCGTCCCTTTTTGACGATCGCGACTCAATGATAGATGAACTTGACTGACGACCTCATTTCGCACGACAATATCACAAGATTGGGAACTGCGGCCCAACACATATTTCTCCCCCAGCAGCGGAAACATGTCCGGTTGTGGTGCATCAGCATCTTGCACCAAGAGTTTGGGCACTCGCGCATTCGGCTTGAGTGCCAATCGGGTAAAGTTAACTTTCGTCCGATTGATGACTTGACTCAATTGAGCCAGAATTGTCTTTTTGGGTGGCTGAGCAGACATTTAGGGGCTGGGGTTAGGGATTTAGCAACATCATACAGTTACCCCAGTCGTGGCAAGACATCACCGTAGACCTGAGTATTCTTATTTTAGCCCACGCCGCCCAATGTATGAGGATCCTAAAAGTAGACGAATTTCAAGCTAAATTCGTCAATGATGTCGATCGTGTCAGGAGATCCCATTCGTGACAACTTAAGCTTTGACCTGCATTGGCAGGTCGAAGCTATCGCAAGTGTCGATCGGGTTTGACGGTCGATCGATCGTTGCTAAACGACGCGCAAGCTTCGAGAACTTTTGTACTTCGATCTAGCCAGAAAACTCGAACGCGCAGCGCGCCACCAAGGCGGTCGCCACATTTAGGTTATTCATTTCACAGACCTGCCATGTAGGACACAAGGCTAACGATCGATAGAGCCTAGAAAACCCCTCACTCTGAGGGGTTTCGACTAAAGGCGGCACCCAGATTTGAACTGGGGGATGGAGGTTTTGCAGACCTCTGCCTTACCACTTGGCTATGCCGCCATATCCAGATTGCTAGTATACCAAAGTTTAGTCACAATGCAAATAGCGAAGTGGTAATTGCTGGGCAACCAGCGGTGGTTGCCCAGATGGGTACTACATTTCCGCAGCCGCCCGTTCGATGAGGCGTCGGGCTAGAGTCTGAGTACCAGTATGGGTATAGTAGTTGGTACTGACATCCAGGAAGGCACCGAGATAGTCGAGCTTGTCATCAGTGATTTCGACAAAGTTGCGGAGATTGCCGACAACTGATTGAGGTGTTAGACCGCGAGAACTGACAAAATCATTCATCCAGCCACTGACAGAGCCAAAGCTCTCAGTGATGAAGCCTAATTTTCCACCCGTATCGCCGCCAGGGATTTGGTCTTGGATGCCTTTGAACGTTTGATTCTTTTCGAGTTCGTGAGGAGCCATGCCGCCCATTTTATCCATCACCATGCCGATAAAATCTGGCCCCAAGGGAATCAGCCCATCGAAACAAACCAGAGCCGCCATCCGCATCAGGGACTCGCCACCATAATCGCCTAAAGCCGCCAGGAAGTCACCGACGCTATCGCCAGGAATACCGTTAATCTGACAAAAAGCGACGATTTCGGCAACCAATTTGACGCTTAAGTCGATAGTTTGAGACGTTTCGGCTTTGGGAGTAATGTTACCCAAAAACCCTAACATCGAGAAGCTTTCGCCGACTTTATTCGCCATTGCCGCCGCACCGAGCAGGCG
>NZ_JANMZA010000608.1:0-4816 GCF_031382685.1 Chamaesiphon sp. OTE_8_metabat_110
GAAAAACAGGCTGAGTTACTCAAGACGATCGATGTTGCCGTCCTGACTGCTGCTGGTTGGGGTGGGCAAGCAGCCTTTGATATTAATTACACCAAAACTCACGTTTTATTTGACTTACTCGACCCGGAAGTTTGTCAGCAAGTTATTTATTTCTCGACTCAAAGTGTACTCGATCGACAGAATCAATTACTACCAGAAGCGGGTAAGATCGGGACTGACTATATAGTGTCTAAATATCAGTGTTTAGACAAACTGACACGGGAAAAAAATGCCGTTGGTGCCGAGCATAAGATTGCCTCAAAAATTACTACCGTTTTCCCGACACTGGTATTCGGTGGTGACGATACCAAACCCTATTCTTTTCTATCTGCTGACTTGACAAATATATCTAAATATGCTGGTTTACTGCAATGGTTGAGTGCCGACGGGAGCTTCCACTTTATCCACGGCAAAGATATCGCTGAAGTTGTCAGACATCTAATCGCACATCCTGAAATCGCCGACAAATTCGATCGGCGCATCGTCCTGGGCAACCAGTTAGTGAGTGCCGATGCTGGAATTAAGGAAATCTGTGCCTACTTTGGCAAACGTAGCCCCTTCCAGATTCCCCTATCGATCGCTCTTGCCAATTTCTTGATAAAACTATTTAAGATCGAAATGGCCGAGTGGGATCGGTTTTGTCTCAATTACCGCCACTTTGGAGCCAAGAACCCCGTGAGTCCCGCTACCTTTGGGCTACCTGGCTATGCACCGACGATTACCGACATCTTCCGTACTCGCGGACTGATTGGTAGCACGAACTCGATCGAGCGATAAATCTTTTTAAGTATTGATGCCGCTCGATGATACAATCGATGATGGTCGATTCGGGATCGAATAACACTAAACTACTGTGAACTCTACTGATGAAACGCCTCAACTGACAGAATTAGTTGATGAGGCAATTACACTTGAGGAGTCTAGTGTAACTCAAACGTCAGACAATTCGATGGGTGAGTATCAACAGCTCAAGCAAGAATTGTTTCTGACTACTCTAGCGATCGCTGCTGTAGCATTTCCTACTGTGGTTTATTTCTATGGTTTGAGAATCGCTGGCAATTACCTACTAGGTGCAGTTACAGGAGTAGTGTACTTGAGACTGCTAGCCAGAGATGTAGACCGCCTTGGTACTGAAACCATGAAGTTGAGCCTCAATCGTCAAGCCCTAGTATTAGTCTTGATGCTCGTTGCTGCCAAATGGGATCAGTTGCAAATTCTACCAGTCTTTTTAGGTTTTTTGACCTACAAAGCAGCGTCGATCGTCTACCTCGTGCGGATACTCTCGTCTGACTAAAATCGAATTTAGCCGAGCGCAGGATCGACCACCAATCGCAAATGTCTTTGCAACATCGATCGATAATCGCTAGAAATAGCTCCTAGATGCACATGTTAGCTGGTTTAAACATCACAAATTCCCTGCCCTTGGCAGCATTGGAGGTCGGTCGTCATTTATATTGGCGACTGGGGAACCTCCAAATCCACGGTCAGGTATTTCTCACATCTTGGTTTGTGATTGGCTTGCTGCTAATTGCGGCAATTGCGGCAACGCGGAATGTTCAACGCATTCCCCGTGGGATTCAAAACTTGATGGAGTATGCCTTGGAGTATATCCGCAACTTAGCTAAAGACCAAATTGGCGAGAAGGAATATCGTCCTTGGGTGCCCTATATCGGTACCTTATTTTTATTCATCTTTTTATCCAATTGGTCTGGTGCATTACTCCCCTGGAAGCTAATTCACCTGCCATCAGGCGAACTAGCCGCGCCAACCAATGACATCAATACTACGGTGGCATTGGCACTGCTGACATCCTTGGCATATTTTTATGCAGGTTTCCGCAAGCGTGGTTTGGGATACCTAGCTAAATATCTCGAACCGACACCAATTCTGTTGCCAATCAATATCCTAGAAGACTTCACTAAACCCCTGTCACTAAGTTTCCGTTTATTTGGGAACATCCTTGCGGATGAATTAGTGGTCGGTGTACTAGTATTACTAGTTCCGTTTATTGTACCGATTCCAGTTATGCTATTAGGGTTGTTTACTAGTGCCATCCAAGCATTAGTCTTTGCCACACTAGCTGCTGTCTACATCGGTGAAGCGATCGAAGGTCACGGCGAACACGAAGAAGAACACTAAGTTTAGTGGATAGTGAATAGTGAATAGTGAATAGTGAATAGTCTTACGACTCCGAACTCCCAACTCCGAACTCCCAACTGACTCCCAACTAAATAAATTTCAACTAATATTCTCTCAATCAATTTTTTAAGGTAAATACATCATGAATCCTACTGTTGCTGCTGCTTCCGTTATCGCCGCTGCTCTGGCTGTCGGTCTAGCTTCCATCGGCCCTGGTATCGGTCAAGGTAACGCCGCTGGACAAGCTGTTGAAGGGATTGCACGTCAACCTGAAGCTGAAGGCAAAATTCGCGGTACGCTGATTCTTTCCTTGGCGTTCATGGAATCGCTGACGATCTATGGTCTAGTTGTCGCACTGATTCTGTTGTTTGCTAACCCTTTCGCATAATCATTACCGTCAATCCCCAGCGGAATAGGCAGCTAAAATTCACCTAGTTGAGAGTGAGAGTGTATTTGAACATCTGACGGTTTCGATCGATCCCCTAAAGATTCAAATATCCTCGACCATCACTACCGATATTTTGCTGCCGCTTCCCGCCTGACCTAAAATTTCAGAGGAAAGCACCAAAGATGATCTCACAATGGTCTCTACTGTTGACGACAGCCGTAGCAGTAGTAGAGGAAGTAGAAGAAAAGGGTAAACTGTTTGACTTTGATGCGACATTGCCACTAATGATGATTCAAATCGTCGTTTTGGTTGCTGTCTTAAATGCACTGTTTTACAAACCCCTCGGTAAAGTATTAGACGATCGAGACGAGTATATTCGCGGCGGTTTGGGCGATGCCAAAGCCAAGCTCAGTGAAGCAGAAACGATCGCTAAAAAGTACGAAGCAGAACTAGCAGACACCAGACGCGAATCCCAAGCAGTCATCGCCGCAGCAAAAGCTGAAGCTCAAAAAATCGCTGCCGGACAAATCGCCGAAACTCAGCAAGCAGCTCAAGTTCAACGCGAACAAGCTCAACAGGAGATCGACAAGCAAAAGCAATCTGCCTTTACAGCTCTAGAGCCTCAAGTAGAAGCCCTCAGTCGTCAAATCCTGACCAAATTATTGGGAGCCGAGTTAGTTAAATAAAATAACCTGCTAGCCAGATTCAAACAGTTAGTAGCGAACAGTTAGCAGTCACAATTGATGTAACTGAACACCAATCGTTCATAACAAATAACCGATACGCCCGTCGAATCGCCCAGTTCTAGCGCAATATATATGATGGGAAATTTTTTATTCCTCGCCACCGCCGAAGCTACGGCCAAATCGAGTGGTGTTAGTTTAAATCCAGATGTAATCGAAGCCAACGTATTCAATCTCGTCGCCGTCTTGATTTTTGTATTCATCTTCGGACGCAAACTCTTGACAGATATCCTCACCGAACGCCGTCTGGCGATCGAAACTGCGATTCAAGATACTGAAGCTCGCCAAAAACAGGCGATGTCTGCCCTCGAAGTCGCCAAGAAAAACTTGGCTCAAGCGCAAACCGAAGCTGAAAATATCCGCAAAACCGCAATTACCAGCGCGGAAAATGCCAAAGCCGAGATCGCTGCCAAAACCGCAGCCGATATCGAGCGGATGCAAGCTCTCGCTGCTGCTGATACCAGCAACGAACAGGATAAAGCCATCGCCGAATTGCGCGTGCGAGTCACCAAGCTGGCAATGGAAAGAGCGGAAGCTCAACTCAAAAACCTGCTTACCGACTCCGCTCAAGCAGATTTGGTCGATCGGAGTATCGCCTTGGTAGGAGGTAAATAATGAAAGATAGTGCCATCGGTAGTGTAGTGCTCAATCCCTATGCGGACGCGCTCATGTCCCTCGCTCAATCTCAAAGTTTGGTCGATGAATTTGCGGGCAATTGTAAAGACCTATTAGAATTGCTAGATGAGTCACCAGAACTCAATCTAATCTTGGCAAATCCGATCGTGAAAATGGCTGATAAAAAAGCAATTTTAGCGAAGATAGTGACCGACCAAATTCACCCATTGATGTCCAACTTCTTGGCGATCCTCGTCGAGCGGCGGCGAATTGGCTACTTAGCCGGAATTTGCAAGCGTTATCAAGCGATGGTGCGCGATCTCAAAGGCATCATTTTGGCAGAAGTCACGAGTGCAGTCGCCCTGAGTGACGCTCAAATCCAATCCGTCCGCGACAGAGTTCAGGGCATGACTGGATCGAACAGTGTCGAAATAGTTACCAATATCGATCCAGAAATTATCGGTGGGGTAATTATTAAAGTCGGTTCTCAAGTCATCGACTCCAGCTTACGTGCCGAAATTCGTCGCTTGGGTCTGAGCATCGCTTAATTAGTGGATAGTGGATAGTGGATAGTGAATAGCGATTGAGTGAGTATCAGAGTTGCTAATAACTAATAACTGGAAATTACCTCTTATAGTCTAAAACTTACATCAGTAAATAAATAATTATGATTAGTATCAGACCCGACGAAATTAGTAGCATTATTCGCCAGCAAATCGAACAGTACACCCAAGACGTTAAATCCTCCAACGTGGGTACCGTGCTCCAAGTCGGCGACGGCATCGCCCGCGTTTATGGCTTGGATAAAGTCATGTCTGGGGAACTCGTCGAATTTGAAGACGCGAGTGTCGGTCTAGCTCTCAACCTGGAAGCCGATAACGTCGGTGTGGTA
>NZ_JANMZA010000631.1:0-21823 GCF_031382685.1 Chamaesiphon sp. OTE_8_metabat_110
GCCACGCTGGGAGGTTCCCTCCCGTTTGTGTGCTGAACTCGACGCGCGCTTTGGAGGTTCCCTCCAAGTTAAGCGCGTCAAGACAAGAGAGGGAACCTCCCGGCTGCGAGCCGCTGTCTTGTCTTGATTCGCTAAACCCTCTCCTTCGGAGACGCTGCGCGAACGGGAAACCCTACGTATCGCGAATCGCTGACCCAAACACATGGGTCGGGAACCTCCGCGTGATTTGGGTCGCTGTCTTGAAAAGGTGCTTTACTTGGGGAAACCCCAAGAACGCACTTTTCGCTAAACCGTCGGGGAACAAAGGCGTGCGCGCATCCGCTTTCCCCCTTTAATAAGTCTTACTTATCACCATAACTGCTGGAGAGCCTGGAGAACTAGCCTTGAGGATCTAAAATATCCATGCGGACATCGCCGACACCATGACTTTTGAGACCGATGATTTCTGCTGCACCCGCTGAAAGATCGACAATTCGGCGACTGCGGAAAGGGCCGCGATCGTTAATTCTGACGACGACGGCTTTGCCTGTTTTGAGATTAGTCACTCTGACCATTGTGCCAAAAGGTAAGGTACGATGCGCCGCAGTCATAGCATTTGGATTAAATCGCTCGCCGCTGGCAGTGCGGTTGCCACTTTCGGCACCATACCAGGAAGCTTGTCCGGTTTGGGTCGAGACAATTTTGTCTAGTACGGGGGTAGTAGCCGCTGGCTCAATTTTAGAAATTGCGGGAGTTGTAGCTGGTGCCTGAGTCGGAATAGTTGCCTGTTTTGGACGTTCGACGGGAATGGCAATACTCGGTTCGGGCGCAACGATATCATCCCCAACTTGAGCGATGGCTGTGGCGACGATTTGGGTTGGTCGATCTTCTTCAGAGATAAATACTGGCGAACCTGATTCAAAGATCGGAATTTCCGCTCGATCTTGAGGGTATTTAACTAGTGGTGCGACTTTGGGTACTAAGGTTGGCTGGGTGCGTTCTGGAGTGGGAGTCGCGATCGCGGGAATATTTGCTGTAGCTGTTTTGAGAGTACGATCGGATGATGCACCTGAATTTTCACCGAAGGGAGTGACGGTCATCTCCGCTTGCGCTGTCGCTGAGTTGATAATTGTCGGTGGGATGAGCGCCTTGGTTAATTTGGCATTGTCGCTGCGCGATACATAGATTGGTGCGCTTGCAGCTTGAGCGGTAATTTTCGCGGTTGGAGTTGCGGGTGCTAGCTGTGGTAGTGGTGCCACTGCTCCTACGGTACCAGGTGGTAAAGTGCGATCGGGAAAAATCGATCCTGATTCGAGCTGATTGGGAAATGTGGCAATCGGGGCAGTTGCTCTACGATTGGGGCTAAAACTTGCGCTAGTGCTGGCAACAGGAACGACTAGGGATGGTAAGTAGGCTGGCTTGGTGGAGAGAAAAGTGCCTAACTTGGCGATTTTAAGTTTTTTGGTGGCAGTTGGCTGGTAATTCCTCGCGACTGGTAAGACGATCGGCAGGCTGCTGACTTGAGGTACCAGTTGGATGACTGGTAGGATGGGAGTAACTTGGCTGGCGATTGGGGCTACAGGCAAAACTGTAGCTGAGGACGTTGGCAGCAAATCATTTCGACTATTTATGGCTGGAGATGTTACTTCAGCTCGAACATGAGAAATCGGTGCTATGAACGTACTGAGGAATAATGCAGTCAGACAATTCCAACGCTGTTGATTCATAATTCTTCGGGGGAAAAACAATATTGAGTCGAGTAGGAATAGTTGGCAACTGAAGCCGAACATCGCTGCTCCCCAAGCTGTGTCTACCCAGACGACAGTGGAGGATGAATCGATCTACACTACTCCAACTAGAAGTGCTGTGGTTAGATGTTTGCTGGGCAACGCGATCGAACTGACTTTACCTGGCTGTTGCCGTTGGTAAATTTTGCTTGAGGGCAACTACCAAATCTAACCACTTACTACAACATTAGTTTACCCCTAGAGTTGCACTCACTTGCCATAACAACAAAATTAAAATTGATGTCGTGGCGAGTGGCGCTCATTTCAATTACGCTTTCACGCTCTACAGCAATGCGTTCGAGTCAGGCTCGATCTCGACACCGATTGCGTAGTTCACCAGTGAGTCAACTGCGAGTAACTGAGAAGGTGCTTGGAAAGTCCTATTGGCTCCGCTCGTAGATCTAAATTCCCCTGCCTTGTCTTGACGCACTAGACTTTTCAAACATCCTCTGAGACTTCGCTAAACTCCTTAGCGATTACGACGACCTTGACGACGACCTTCACCACCACCGAGGATGTCCATCCGCACGGTACCTACACCAGAGCTGGTCAGACCGATCGCCCGAGCGGCACCAACGGAAAGGTCAATGACTCGATTGCCAACAAAAGGGCCGCGATCGTTGATGCGAACGACAACCGATCGACCAGTACGAGGACTAGTTACGCGGACTCTCGTACCGAAGGGGAGCGTTTTGTGAGCGGCGGTCATGCCACCGGGATTATATCTCTCACCATTAGCAGTTAATGGGCCGCCTTCGCCTGGTTGGTTGCCGTAAAAGGAAGCTTGACCCATAGATTGGGCGATGAGTTTTGTGGATGTAACTGAAGCATTGAGTTGAATGGAATTGACTGATGGTGTAGCTGATGCTGCTGTGGATACAGTCAGTGTTGCTACGAGAGCAGTTAATCCAGTCAAAGTTTGGTAATTCATATTGCCTATTGTGAAACGTAATTTTTCTTTGAGATTTAGATTGGTTCGCCCGCTGTGTTTGGAGCTAATTTACCAGCTAATAACTCATACCTTGTTCCGTATTCACCTCGGTGTGAGGAACGATGGGTCTACCATAACACGAAGTTTTTTTCAATTTCACTGCTCAAAGTCATTGACAAAGTGACTTTTGTATGCACAAAAAATATGTCGATTCACTCCAAAAACCCCAAGCGATCCCCACCCAAACCAGCTTTGAGTCGTGCGATCCCCACGATTTTTCAATCAGGAAAAATGATATGTTACATTTTTTCATATACATTATTCAAATGTTTTTTCGGAAACGATCGGGTTGACGGGCTATTGAGATCGACGATTTTTTATTAAAAATTTGTGAAATCGCGATCGATCTCGAACGAATTCACAAAAAAAAGCCCAAATCTGGAGATCTAATCAACTGAATCCAGACCGATCGCCGCATCCAGAAGGTTTGCGGTGTGCAGAGCGATCGCGGTAAAATGCCTGTGCCGATCGTGTACGAGTGAGCTATGGATTATCAACAAGCAGGTGTCGATGTTGTGGCGGGAAGAGCGTTTGTTGAAAACATCAAAAGTCTCGTTTTGGGTACCCATCGTCCGGGCGTTTTAGGCGGTTTTGGTGGCTTTAGTGGCTGGTTTGAATTGCCAGCCGGGTATCGTCAGCCAGTGCTGGTATCGGGTACGGATGGAGTCTGTACTAAGCTCAAAATCGCTCAAGAATTAGACGATCATGGGAGCATCGGCATCGATCTGGTGGCAATGTGCGTGAATGATATTCTCACCTGTGGCGCTGAGCCGCTATATTTTCTCGACTATTTAGCCACTGGTAAACTCAACTCGACCCAACTAACTCAGGTAGTCGTCGGGATTGCTGACGGCTGTCGGCAAGCTGGTTGTGCGCTCTTAGGTGGTGAAACTGCGGAGATGCCGGGATTTTATCAAGCGGGTGAGTACGATCTGGCGGGTTTTGCCGTGGGAATTGCGGAAAAAAGCAAGCTGATAGATGGTACGCAAATCCAAGTCGGCGACGTGGCGATCGGGTTAGCTAGCAGTGGTATTCATAGTAATGGCTATAGTCTGGTGCGGAAAATCATCAGCGCTGGCGGCTATCGCTGGGAGGATACGCCCAGTCGCCTGGAAGGCAAAAATCTCGGTCAGGTGTACCTCACCCCCACTCAAATCTATGTGAAGCCGATTTTAGCGGCGATCGAGCAGCAATTACCAATACATGGAATGGCACATATTACAGGCGGGGGCTTACCGGAAAATTTACCACGCTGTCTGAGTGCCGATCGTTCGATCGAGATCGATCTCCACAGTTGGCAGATTCCCCCCGCGTTTCAATGGCTGGCGGAAGCGGGGAATGTAGCACCTGTGGATATGTTTAATACTTTTAACATGGGGATTGGCTATGTGGTAATCGTGCCAGCTTCAGCGGCGAATGACTCGATCGCGTTTTTTAAGTCGCAACAAATCGCCGCTTATCAAATTGGGAAGGTAGTTGCAGGCGATCGATCTTTGATTGGGATGCCTACCTAACGTGATGGGATCGGATCTGTAATGCAATGGCTTCTGGCTTCGTTCCCGCACCGCCGCCGATTAAAATCGGGGCTAGCAATACAAAGTCCGCCTACGCGGACTCTGCAACATGAGCCACGATTTCAATCGGCGGCGGGACACGAACGCAGCACAGATCTCTAACCCGAACTGACATTAATTATCTCCTAAATCCATCGAGTCACTTATTAGATTGACTCCCAGCCAGTCGCTCAATTCAATTGCCAGCCATTTAATCTCGCGCTCGGTGAGATCTTGTCCGGTGCTGAGGATTCTGACGGGATCGATCTGGCGTAATTCCAGCATCAGACTGACTTTGGGGGTTTTTAGATCGACATGCTGATATTTATCGACGATAATTTGACTGATTTCGCGGGTTTTGAGGTGCTTGGGACGACCGCGATCGAGACTATATAGATGTTGCGATAAAGTTAGTTGTTGACGATCGATCGAGATCGATGTTCGGGATAAAAATTTATCTGCAAGATCGAATGATAAGTGTAATCCAGTTTTCAGTAAGAACAATGTCCCTGGTAGTACAAACATCAGAGCCACTCCCATACCAAACTTGGGGCCTATCTCTACAGTTGGACTATTCATTTGAATGAGCATGTAAATTGTCAAAACGCTCAGCCCCAAAACGAGCAAATCTACACCACCAGCTAATCCGAGTTGATGATTGGCAATGCGATCGGGTCGGAATCGAGCCGGAATCGTCAATTGCAATCGATCGGCTGTACTGGTAAGTTGAATTTTACTCCCTGAAGGTTGGCGCATGATTTAAAGCAGTGGGTGGTGAATTAATTGAGAATTGAGAATTGAGAATTGATAATTGCGGATCGATTCTCCGGAAGAGCAGCGGAGCCAACGCGCGAAGAGTGGAGGAGCATGTGTTGCACTAAGCAAACCACTGCGTGGTGTTAATTCAAGTCGTGGGTTTGAATTTTCAGCGGTACGGGGGTAGTGTAGGGTGCGGCTGACTGGCTGGCATCGCTGGTACCGAGCTGTTGTTGTAAGGAGCGATCGCGATCGATCGCGATTCCGGACAAGCCGGATGGATAGCTAAATCGCTCGTCAGTCCATAAGATCCAGCGACTTCCAGGCAATAGCGTCGTGAGTTGCTGGGGTTGGCTGGTGAGGTAAATGCTCGGAATGGTGGGTAGTTCGGCGGAGAGTGGTTCGGCTCTCTGGACGGCGGCGAGGGTTTCGAGTACCTGACGCTCGCCAGAAATTAGTCCCGTTCCTGCCGTCCACAGTCGGACATCGAGCCGCTGGTGGGCATAAAAATACAGGGTACAAGCCGCAATTACCGCTTGCTCGAAGTCGGCGGCATCCCAATCAGCACCACTATCGAGGACGATGACCACTTCTCGTCCGCCGCGATCGATTTCCAATTCGCGCACTTGAAATTCGTCGTGACGGGCGCTAGTCCGCCAGTGGATCGATCGCATCGGATCGCCGTACCGATACGGACGCAGCGATCTGGTAATCCCCTCGGTAGCGGCATCGAGCTGGCGATTGGCACGCTCGGTTTGGCGTTCTTGACTCCCTGCACCGTCGATGAGGGGACATTTATCTAAGTCGAGCGCTTGGGGATAGACATAGGCAATCGCGGGTACCTGACGCGATCGCTCCGACCAAAATAAGCCAATTGGTGCCCCACTGCGGAGGGCGACTGGCGACCACTGATACACCCCGCGCTGCTCTGTAGGCTGGCGGTAGACCCAGCGATGTTCGGTTTGGGGTAAAACTTGCGCTACGGTGGTTTGGGGCGGATGCGATCGATTCCAGGGATTGAGATCGCGGACTTGAAATAAGGTTTGGACTCGGCTGGTGGGGTTGCTAATATTCAGTGCGATCTCTAGCTCGGCACCAGCGGTAACTGGTAAAATTGGTTCGCGACTGACACTCAGAGCGCGAATCGATCGAGCGGGCAAAACGGCACCCACGCCGAGCAATGCCACTCCTACGCCACTGATGACGTACAGCCAGCCAGCCATCGTATTAGTTGCCGCCCCAAAAAAGCAAATTGTCAGGATTGCCAACAACCCGCCACCAAAGGCGGGAGTTGCCCAATTAGTTTCCAGCCATTTAGTCGCACGATTGAGCATGAGAATTTAGATTCCGCGATCGAGATCGACCATTAATATTAGTTAGAGTACCCAGCAATAGTCGATCGATTTGGGCGAAGCTCACTTTTTTTATGGGTGTCGATCTTTTCGCTCCCCAATCCTGCCCAGCAAAACCTGCCCAAACACGGTAAGATTTTCATCTATGCACTCTAGGTATGATGAGATTTTCGGTACTTTGTCTATGCCAAGTGCCAACACTGCCGCTACGATCGACTCTTAACTTGTCAATTATGCTAGGTATTCATGACGATCCGACTTTATGACGGTGTTCCGGCTTACTATCATCGAGCCGCCATCATTATTCTCCTGGCTGGCTTCTTAGTGAGATTAGTTATTTCAATTTTGTTTCATCCTGGATTTGATGAAGCGTATTACTATCTCTACACTCTGCATCCCGACTGGAGTTATTTCGATCACCCGCCGCTAGTTGCCCTGACGACGGGTTTCGGAATTTGGTTGACGGGAGGACAAGTATCGCAGTTTACGATTCGGATCGGAACATTACTGCTCTATACGGGTTCGTTAATTTTTCTATACCTAGCCGCGCTGCGATTATATACGCTCCAAATTGCGATTAATACCCTCGCGATCGCTTCAGCAATTCCCATTTTTCAGATTGCCTTTGGCATCCTCAATACTCCGGATGCGCCGCTATTATTTTTCTGGGCACTTTCGTTATGGTTGGCAACTCAAGAATTTTTTGATTGTCGGGTTTATCAACCCAGCTTCCGGCTGACATTAATCTGTCTGACTGTCGGTTTGGCTTGTATGGGTAAATATCATGGGTTTATATTAGGATTGGGTTTAGTGGGCTTTTGTTTATGTCATGAGAGTTACCGTCGCGCGTTTAGCTCGAAGTGGTTCTGGATGGGGATACCGATTTTTTTATTGACAATTTCACCACTTTTAATTTGGAATATCAGTCATAATTGGATCTCGTTTCAGTTTCAGTCCCAACGTGCCGTTCCAAGTGGCGGTTATCAGCTCGAACGGTTAGTTATCGCCCTCTTCGTCGAGATGCTATATCTATTTCCTACTTTTGGATTTCCCTTATTGTGGGCGATAACTCGAATGACGATTCAACAAATTAGAAACTTTGACTGGCGAAGATTTTCTAGCGATCGGAGCTTTGGTAATGAGTGGGATTTAGACAAAAGGGGCTTGATTTTATGGCTGTCATTACCGTTAATTTTAGGATTTACGCTGATGTCTGGCTATCAACAAATTCTACCTGGGTGGAAGATGCCTGGATACTGGACGGCGACAATTTTGCTTGCCGAAAGGGTGGTGATTAGTCGGCGTTATGCTAATGCGCGAATACCCTATCGCTGGTTCTTTTGCTCAGTTGCTGTAATTTTGCTATTACTATCGATCGCTTTATCTCATGTGGCTTTTGGCACATTTCAAACTCCCGGTGCGACAATTTATGGCTTGATGCCCATTAAGAGCGATCCTTCAACTCAACTTTTTGACGTTCGACAACTCCGGCAAGGATTTATCGACAATCCTAAATTAAATATCGCCTTAAAAAAAGCAGATTTTGTCTTCACTAATCGCTACTATAGTGGCGGACAAATTGCGATGGCGATCGAGCCAGTCTTTCATAAACCACTAACTTGCTTTGATGCCGATCTTCGCGGTTTTGCATTTTGGTCGTCACCAAAACAGTGGCTGGGAAAAAATGCTATTTATCTAGGTAGTAAAACCTTTGATGTCGATTTGGATGCCAATAAACGGTATCCTAGCTATTTCAAGACTCTTACTAAATTAGGCGAAATTCCAATCCGTCGCGGTGGTGAAATAGTCGAAATATTTAGCGTCTATCAAGCTCAGAAATTATTGAAACCGTTTCCCCGTCCCTATGGGAATTAGGTGTGGGGGACTGGGGGACTGGGAGATGGGGGGACTTTACCTTTTACCTTTTACCTAACTTCACCACATCTGTCGCCCTAATTCAACAAATTGGTATCATCTATGTCGGCTCATCCTTCAGTTATACTGCCACCAGACCGCTATGTCGCGGTAAATGGCATCAATACGCGTTATTGGCAGATGGGGAGCAGTGGTAGTAAGCTGATCTTGCTCCACGGTGGCAATGGCTCGATCGAGTTTTGGCTGTACAATATCGCCGAATTAGCTCAACACCACCAAGTTTACGCGTTTGATATGGTTGGTTCGGGCAAGTCTGACTTTCCAGATGGCACTTATTCACTGACGGAGCAAGCCGAATTTTTAGCGGGTTTCATGACAGCACTAGGCATCGATACTGCTACTCTCATCGGTAACTCAATGGGTGGTGGTGTCTCTCTAGAGTTTACACGATTGTATCCCGATCGAGTCGAGCGGTTAGTATTAGTCGATAGTATGGGCTTGGGCAAAGAAATTAGTCTGGGGATTCGCTTGATTACGTTACCTGCGATCGTTAGTTTGTTGCGTCCGGGGCGGTGGATGATTCCCGCCATGTTGAGATCTAATTTCTACAATAGTCGGCAATTACCCCCAGAATGGATCGAATTTCGCTATCCAATCTTTGCCATCCCCGGTCGAAATTCAGTAATTTTACGACTGGGAAAAAGTAATTTTACGTTAGCTGGTGTGCGATCGGAAGTTTATCAACCGATTCTCGACAGTTTAGCACAAATTACCCAAAAGACATTAATTATCTGGGGCGAAAACGATCGGATTATACCCGTCAAACATGCTTATGTTGCCGCCGCAGGTTTGCCAAACCATCAATTAGCGATCTTTCCTAATTGTGGACATCACCCATACCTAGAATACCGCGATAACTTCAATCGATTAGTGTTGAATTTCTTAGCAGCCTAGCATTATTTAAAACCTCTCGATCGTCAACCACTTGTGACCCTACGGTTTGCGAAAAGTGCGTTCTTGGGGTTTCCCCAAGTCAAGCACCTTTTCAAGACAGCGGATGCGCTCGTCACAGAGGTGTATCCTGCCAAACCGATCGCAACCTTGCAGCGACTGAAATCACGCGGAGGTTCCCTAGCGATGGCTTTCAGTCAGCGGCTCGCAGCCGGGAGGCTTCCTGTCTTGTCTCGTCTGGCTAAACCGTCGGCACCGACAAGCGCTTTGAAGAAGGTGTATCCTGCCAAGTTAAGCGCGTCAAGACAGCGAAAAATACTGGTGAAGCTTCCCCGATCGACGTCGCGATCTGAGTGGTTCTGGTGATTTAAGGCTAGGCTTATTATTTTCAAAAAATATAAATACTGGAGCTAATAACAAAATACTCAAGATAATAAGAATCGGGTAACTGGTGATACAATTTTGATTTTTCTAATGTCTTAGTCTAAATAAATGAGCTTGAGAACCTCGCTCGACCCCAAGCAACGCAGTACGAGTATTACTAAGCTTAGTCTTGAAAAAATAACAAAACTAGTTAGCAATTAGCAAGAATTAGGATCGTCGATAATTTGCGGTCATCTAGAACGATCGGTTAGTTCTATAGACCACTTCAGCCGCCAGATATCGAATAAAATAAACTTAATCAGTGGAGAAATTAGCATGTCTTATCATGGCGATATATCTTCGAGTGCCGACTCAGTCGGAGTTGCAGTTGTCAATTACAAGATGCCCCGGCTGCACACCAAAGCAGAAGTAATTGAAAACTGTGAAAAGATTGCCTCAATGATTGATGGCATGAAAATTGGTTTGCCAGGAATGGATCTGGTGGTATTCCCGGAATATTCTACTCACGGCATCATGTATGATTCCAAAGAAATGATGGAGACAGCCGCAACTGTGCCTGGTGAGGAGACGGCAATCTTTGCCGAAGCTTGCATTCGGAACAAAGTTTGGGGGGTGTTTTCACTTACAGGTGAAAAACATGAAGCTCATCCTCACAAAGTACCTTACAATACGCTGATTTTGATGAACGATCGGGGTGAAATCGTTCAGAAATATCAAAAAATTATGCCGTGGACACCGATCGAAGGTTGGTATCCCGGCAAGTGTACCTATGTCTCCGATGGGCCGAAGGGTTTGAAAATCAGCCTGATTATCTGCGATGACGGTAACTATCCCGAAATCTGGCGAGACTGCGTGATGCGGGGTGCAGAACTCGTCGTGCGGTGTCAGGGCTATATGTATCCTGCCAAAGAGCAACAAATCTTAGTCTCGAAGGCGATGGCGTGGATGAATAATACCTATGTCGCGGTGGCTAATGCCGCCGGGTTCGACGGTGTATATAGCTACTTCGGGCACTCGGCGATCGTCGGGTTTGACGGGCGGACGCTCGGCGAATGCGGTGAGGAAGAGAACGGCATTCAATACGCCGCGCTCTCGAAATTTGCGATCCGCGATTTCCGCAAAAACGCTCAATCACAGAACCACCTGTACAAGCTCTTGCATCGCGGCTACACCGGGACGCTCAACTCTGGTGATGGTGCCGATGGGATGGCGGAATGTCCGTTTGAATTTTACCGCGATTGGGTCGCCGATCCCAATAAGGTCAAGGAGAAAGTCGAGGCAATGACGCGATCGACTCCTGGCACGGTTGAATGTCCGATCGAGGGGATTCCCAATCAGAAGGTTGCTACGCTGCCAGTGGTGGTGGCACCCGAAACTGAAAAAGTGTCGGTCACAGCTTAACTCCAGACTCTTATCGCTAGGCGATCTGAGTTGATGCGGAGATCTGACCCACCCCGCCCTACGGGCACCCCTCCGAGTCTACCGTCTATACACGTCTTTAGTTAGAAGCGAAAACCCTAGAAATCCCCCTAAATCCCCCTTGGAAAGGGGGACTTTCAAAGCCCCCTTTCTAAGGGGGTTGGGGGATTTAGATCTAGAAACGAAGTCAAACAGACTTATGTATATACGGTAGCCTCCAAGGAGGGGATTTTTAGACAGCTTCGATCGGAAGAGATTTTTGGGTAGCTAATGACGACTCTGACAAATTGATAATTTGAGAGAGGATTTATCATGGTCGATCCACAGGAAATGCAGCGCATTAAGAAGCGATTGGAAGCCCTGAAGCGGGGTGGAGTCCATCGCGTCAAAGATCGAGATCCGATGCCTTCCTCTGTGCATATTATTGGCATTGGCAAGGCGGGAGCTGAATTTATCGCCCAAACGATCGAGCAGGCTCCAACCGACTTTTTGAGTGACGATCGCCAGCGATTTACGGCTCTAGCGGTAGATATCGGCGATCGAGACTTAGAGAGCGTTCGGGCGGTGGCAGACAGCTTACCGAGCGATAAGGCGCAGGTACGCACACTCGCGCTAGCGGTGCCCAGCCGCGACGAGCTGTTTGGGTCGCTCAGACGGTATCGGGAATATCTCAAGCTAGAGTATCCCCGTTATTATTGGAATCCCAACTATGAGCCGTGGTTGCCAGATGCTATTACCATCCCCCAGGCTGGCGAACATTTTCCCCGCGCGATCGCCAAAGCGATTTATGGTAAAGCTTACTATGAAGGCGACAGACCGCTCGATCGAGAGTTAGAGCTATTTGTCAACAGTGTCGATGCGACCACCTGTCAATCGATCGTTTGCATCGTCTTCGGTTTGGGTGGCGGTACGGGTAGCGGCATGGTGATGGATTTGGCGCGACATCTCACCAATGTCAAATTTGGGCGACGAGCGTTGGTATTGGGCGTAGGGATTGCTCCATGTGAAGGCGATCGAGCCGAACACAAAGGTGGCAGCATCTTCCCGACGATTAACGAGCTAGATTGTATGCTCGACCAAGAGAAGAATCAGGGCGTGGTTCAGGTTTGGGGCGATCTTTATCGCAATCCCTTCACCGCTGGGTTCCTGATGGTGCCGCAAAAATCGGTCTGGCAGGAAACAGGCAATCTGAGTGCCACCAATCAGCAGGTCGATCGGGAGTTGGCGGCATTCTTGACTCGCGATCGGGGGCTAGATCTTTACGAAACGCTCCGATTGCTC
Source organism: Chamaesiphon sp. OTE_8_metabat_110 (assembly GCF_031382685.1). Classification (NCBI taxonomy): domain Bacteria; kingdom Bacillati; phylum Cyanobacteriota; class Cyanophyceae; order Gomontiellales; family Chamaesiphonaceae; genus Chamaesiphon; species Chamaesiphon sp. OTE_8_metabat_110. The sequence goes on from NZ_JANMZA010000631.1 coordinate 12,329, forward strand.
AATTGGGTCGGGGCACCGCCGAGCCAGCACATGGCTGCTCGGAGCCAATATGGGGCACGTTGGGCGCATATATTTGGCTTCACGACTCTAGAGTCGGATAACGAAAATGTGCCCGATCGATTGGGGATTAGAGCGGGAACATTCAATCCCGACTTCTTCGAGATTCGCGCCTCCACACCGCCGACAGCCCAGCTCAGAGCCAAGCTCGATGACTTGGCAACGAAAATGAACGCTGCTTTCGCCCCCATGCTGGAGCCAGAGATCGCTCGATCGTTCATGGAAGGATCGCCAACCGCTAGCACCGAACCTTATGTGCAATTCGTGATTCCCGGTGCTACCAAAACTGCCCTCGATATCTTCTATGAAGCGCGACTGGCATACGACCAGCAAACCTGGGAGGAGAAATTGCTTCAGCATTCCTGGTTGCTAGAACTCGGCGTGATGCTCTCTGAGCCAGCGATTCGGTTTGAAGGGATGGCGGGTGAATGTCTATGGGGCTGCGCTTGTTGGGTGGTCGTTCCCTACAGTGCTATTCGTGGGGAAGACTTGGAGGAAATGAGGTTGAAGTTGGAAGAAGTGGTTAAAGCTTAGATAAGTATCTGTAGGTTGGGTAGAGAGAAGCGAAACCCAACAGCCTTAGCTGCGGCGGAGATCTACCCACCCCGCCCTACGGGCACCCCTCCAGGGAGGGGATTTTTTACCAAACCTTTTTGAGGGAGAGGGAGAAAGAAATTTAGATAAATCAGAGCTTTGTTTATAAAGAGGTAAATATGCCACTAGATTGGGCTGTCGTCAGCCAAAGGTATGGCAACGGAGCCGATGTGCCCACCGTTGCTGGAAATAAGATCCTCCACATCACTGGAGTAGATGAAGAAAAGATCCACATCAAATCACCATTGTGGGTCGCCAGCCTGAGTCGAGCCAACCTTGAAAAAGGCGTAGCACTGATTGAAGAGGGCGTAATCGATCGACAGCCAGGTCAATTTGTCGAAGACTACAAAATCTACGTCGCCGACGAACGCGCCACCTCCGCCGCGCACATTCTCAAAGATCTGGGATTTCTCACCGAAGATCGCGGTTATTATCCCACCTGTTGAAATGAGTGGTTAGTGGATCGTGAATAGTGAATAGTTGGCATCACAACACCCCTATTACCAATCGAAGCATCGAGGGAGTATAAACTGCTTCTCTCTTCTCAAGAGAGTTGGAGTAAATTCTCAGCACTAACAATTCTCCAGATTTAGCTCTTAATCCACACACAAAAAAGGAAGCAAAACAATGTCAAAATCCATGTATCACAGTGCCTCCGGCTCTCAATCGCCTCACTGTATCCACTTCCTCGGCATTGGCAAAACCGGAGCAAATATGCTCGATGCCATGCTTCGCCAGGGCGACCTCGAAGACCAACTCGAAGACCCTCGTGCCCGCTTCACCGCCTTGCTAGTCGATATCGGGGAACAGGACATGTTCCAAGCCAAAGACTACGCTGAAGGCTTCCTCAAGCGGTTAGAGGAGCGAAATATACCACCCGATCGCGCCCAAATCCGGTTCGCATCTCTAGCAGTGCCAACCCGCGACGATTTATTCACATCCCTCCGCCGCTATCGGGAATTTCTCAAGCTCGAATATCCCCGCTACTACTGGAATCCCAACTACGAGCCGTGGTTGCCAGATAACGTCGAGATTCCCAAAGCTGGTGAATACTTCCCCCGCGCCATTTCCAAAGCGATCTACGGCAAAGCCTACTATGATGGCGATCGACCGCTAAATAAAGAACTTGATGATTTCGCCAAAAGCATCGACAACACCAAACTCCCTTCAATGGTGCTGTGCTGTTTCGGCATCGGCGACGGCACGGGTAGCGGCATCGTCGTAGACTTAGCACGTCACCTGTCAAATGTCAAGCTCGGACGACGCATTCCGGTAATTGGTGTTGGTGAAATGCCCTGTAGCGGCGACCCCGAAGCCTTCCGCGATGGTAGCTTGTTCGCCACCATGAACGAGATCGACTGTATGCTCGATGACGATAAGAATGCAGGTGTCACCACAGTTTGGGGCGACTTATATCGCAATCCCTTCACGGGCGGCTTCTTTGCCCTCGCCACCGAGAACTCCTACCAACGCCTGTCCAAGTATACCGATACTGGCGTACCCAGCGAACGCGATCGGATGCGGCTGCAAGTGACTCACAAATTCGTTGCCGATGCCTTCATGCGGATTGCCTTAGATGACTACGGGCGCACCATCTTCAAAGCCCTGCGCTTAGTCGGACAAACGACAGCACCCCACGAAGCGATTAGCACCAAAGCCCGTAACTGGACGCTCTACGACATCGCCAAATTCACTCACCCTGCGGTGCAAGTCTTACCAGGCGAACCATTGAGCAAATGGCGGAGCGTCATCGCTGAGTGGATCGAGCATATTCCAGACTACGCTGGCTTGAAACCAGGCTTTAAGACCGACTATGCCGAGTGTATCATCCACGCACCGCGCGAAATGTGGAATGAAAAGCTCGATGACAAATTCAAATCAGTCGTTTCCACCTTCCTCCTCGATTCCGAAGATTCCGCACTAAATATCACCCACCGCGAATTCTTCGACCATCTGACGGCTTTTGCAGACATTATGCTACCAGGAGTCGCCAAGGTGGACTTCGTAGACTTCTTCAAGAGTCGCGATCTCTACGACACGCTTACTTGGGAGCAAAAACTCCTCCACCACTCTTGGCTGATGGATCTGGGCGTGATGATGTCCGAGCCAGCGATTCGGTTTGAAGGGATGGCGGGTGAATGTCTGTGGGGTTGTGCCTGTTGGATTGTGGTGCCCTACGACCAACTGCGGGGCGATGCACCCGTACCTGTCAACCGTCGGGATATCCTCGCCAATGGGATCGCACCGATGACTGGCACTGTGGTGTCTATTCCGGCTTCTGCTCAAGCAGTTACCGCACTGTAGGACTCGCGACAAGAACGGGCGATCGGCTGTAATTTATGTGGTGGGCAGTGCCCACCCTACATTTTTACATTGCTGTTAGTGCGATTTAGGCGGATCGATCGTCGATTTGGTTGAAGCGGAGATCTACCCACCCCGCCCTTCGGGCACCCCTCCGAGGAGGGGATTTTCTCCACCAGTTTTAGTAAGAAAAGCACCACCTTTATGAAGTCAGAGTGGTTTCATGCAACAGAAGAAAAATTTCTTAGTTCACTTCAGTGAACTTTTGCTATTAGCCCCAAATTCATTTGAGGGCGGTTAACGACTAAGCAGAGTAATCGTCATCACAGGAGTCATAATTATGGTCACGGAAGTAACTCGATCGACAAACACAAATCCAACTGATAAACAACAGCAAAAGATTCCAGTTACTATCATCACTGGGTTTTTAGGTTCGGGAAAAACAACTTTAGTTAATCATATTTTACACGAACAACACGGTCGTAAAATTGCGGTAATTGTTAATGAATTTGGCGAGATTGGTATCGATGGACAAATTACGATCGCAGATGACGACGAACAGATTGTCGAGTTCAATAATGGTTGTTTATGCTGTACGGTGCGCGGCGATTTGGTGCGGACTTTGGAAGAGTTGACTAAACGATCGGATCTAGATGCGGTACTAATCGAAACTACGGGGCTTGCAGATCCGGCTCCAGTGGCTTCGACATTTATCGTCGCCGAAGAGATAAAATCCAAATTTAGCCTTGATGCCTTTGTTACCGTCGTCGATGCGCGGAATTTGCAGCAAAATCTCAAGGATAGCCATGAGGCTCAAGAGCAGATAGCTTTTGCAGATATTATCTTAATCAATAAAACCGATCTCGTTACTCCTGAAGACATCGCCCGCATCCAGCAGCAACTTCGCGAATTAAATCCGATCGCCAAAGTTTACCATACCGAATATAGCTCGATCGATCTATCGCTGATTCTAGATACCAAAGCCTTCGAGTTAGAGGCAAAGTTAGAAATAGATCCATCATTTCTCGAAGACTTAGCGCACGAACACGATGCCTCGATCGGTTCTTTTGCTGTAACTTCCGATCGACCGATCGATCTGAATAAATTCATGTTGTGGATGAACGATTTAGCCCAATCAAAAGGTGAGGATTTATATCGCACCAAGGGCTTGTTTTATGCCCAAGGTTTTCCCGAACGGGTGTTATTTCAAAGCGTGCGAATGCTGACATCCATGCGCCGAGACAGGCTGTGGCAAAAAGACGAACCAAAATTAACGCAACTAGTCGCGATCGGACGCAATCTCGATCGGGAAGAGTTTGTCAAAGGATTTGAAAAGTGTGTAGCTTGAATTAATTGAGAATTGCGGATAGTCTTGAGGGCACAGTTCATGCAAACCAAACTCGAACGCGGTAATGCAGTAGCATTTTTTGATAAAGGGGTAGAACAGTTTCGGGCTGGAGATCTGGCTGGGGCAATTTCCAGTTTCAATCGAGCGTTGCAGTTCGATCCTGACAATGCCGATACCTATGGCTATCGCTGTGTCGCGCGTCATCGGATGGGCGACTTAGCCGGAGCGATCGCCGATTGTCAACATGCTGCCAACTTATACCTAGAGCAGGGAGACGATCGCGAGTACCAGTACGCGATCGAAATCTTCAACAAACTTCAAGATCTCACACCTGCGGCATAGAGTTATGAATCGACATGTTTTGTCTGTTTGTACGAGTTGTGAGAGTGCCCATCGGATGAAGCAGGCGATTCGCAAGAGTGGTGGCGAACGCTTATTAGAGCAATTACAGACACTCGTTCGAGCTGCACCGATCGAGGGACTGTCGATCGAACCCCATGAATGCCTGGGAGCTTGCGATCGAGCCTGTGCGATCGCTTTCAATGCTCCTGGCAAATATATTTACCTATTTGGCGATCTACCTGTAGACGACGAACGATTGGAGTCAACAGCCACGGCGGTAATGACGTTTGCCACTCAGTACCATGCCAAACCCGATGGCACCATCTCCTACATCAAGTGCCCCGAACTCCTCAAAAAAAGGGTTGTCGCTAGGATTCCGCCATTGTGACTCGACGCTAGCACTTGAGAGTCAGACGAAACCCCCCGCCCTCACCCCGCCAGATCCTGGGCTTCTGACTCCCCTCTGCTTGGTGCAATTATAAGGGATAACTGCTGGAGAGCCAGATCGTACATTCATCAATCGGTAATCGATCTAGAGATTTCCGCTAACTTACCGATCTAGAGTTGGTGATTGGCGCAGATCCGCTTCTTCAAAGATCGCATGGTAAAGCAAGCCAGCCGCGATCGCGCCTAAAATTGGTGCCACCCAAAATAGCCACAATTGTCCGATTAAGCCCGTATTTCCAAATATGCCTACAATTATAGCTGGGCCAGTACTTCTAGCTGGATTTACAGATGTATTTGTGATGGGAATACTAATGAGATGAATTAACGCTAGCATCAATCCAATCGCAATTGGAGCAAAACCTTGAGGTGCGCGACGATCTGTAATCCCCAATATTACCATTAAAAACATGAATGTCATCACTACTTCAGTGATAAAACAAGACAACAAGGAATACCGCTGCGGTGAATGAATTTCAAAACCATTAGTTGCCAGTGGGCCACTACCTGAAAGTACATAACCATTAAATTTACCCGATGCAATCAGGTAAATAATCAATGCTGCGACGATCGCGCCACCAACTTGCGCGATAATATACGGTAATAATTCCGATGCGGGAAATCTCTTACCCGCCCACAGTCCAAAAGATACCGCCGGATTGAGATGGCAACCAGAGATATGTCCGATCGCATATGCCATCGTTAATACTGTTAAGCCAAAGGCGAAAGAAACTCCCAAAGTACCAATTCCTAAAGACGCCGTCGCTGCTGCCCCAGCGTTGGATGCACCCTGGGTATTGATGTCAGTATAAGCGGCGGCAAATACGGCACTACCACACCCACCCAGCACCAGCCAGAAGGTGCCCATAAATTCAGCAATACAACGTTTAGTCAATGGGATAGTCATTGTGTTAATTCAAAATTAGATCGACAATTGCTGTCATTGTCGTTGGTACACCTATTTTCGATCCTCACTTCGTAACATATAGTAATGCTTTCAATTGTAGTTTTTGTCTTAGTAATACGAGCATCTCGAATACCAGAGTAACTAAATACTGTAATTTCGATCTACGCCTAGGACATATCCCCGACTTCTCTGAGAAGTCGGGGATATGATACCAAAGTTTAGTAATGTCCTAATTGCCTTGGCGGTTGCTATAAATACTGTAATTTCAATCTACGGAGCGATGTTCACATGTAGCTAAAAATAACAGCACAGAGCGATCGACTCGCTATGTGCTATTAAATACTTATTTGGAGCCTAAGCTGCTAACTTTATAACAACTAATCTTGGTTATGATACTAAATCCACAGCTTCGGTTTTACTAGCTGCTGCTTTCTTAACAGTGACGCCGAGTGTGGCTAGATCTGCTAATGCTAGAGTCTGAATCCGCGACTGTTGAAGTGTCGCTTCGCGCTCGGCAACTGTGTTGTAGCCCCATTCAGCCAAATATAGCTTGACCGATTCGAGTTCTGGCTGAGTGGCAATTTTAGCCAGCGTCGGCAGCCGATCTTCGACAAACCAGACAGTCGGCGATTTTTTGGCACCGCGATCGAGGATCAGCTTGAGGCTGTCTGTTTTACTACGTTTAAGTTCTTTGCCCCAGACAAACTCACTCGCTAGCTCGACGCCCTGTTCGTGCAGCAATTGAGTGACAAACCGACTTTCCTTGGTGGTGATAATTATCGGCTGAATCTTGCGATTGGGAAGATCTTTGAGCATATCCACCACACCTGGATAAAACTGGTGCAGTCCCAGCCAACTCGCGGAATCCTGTTGAATCCAACTATCGCGAACCGAATCTAGCTGCTGACTGACTTTGACACCGCTGAGCCGACTATCTGCCAAGATGCGATCGCGGATCCGCTGCCAAGAACTCTGCATTCTCTCGGTGGAAATGCCTAAACTCAGTGCCCGAATCAATACGGGCATTTCCCAGCCGACTTCGATAAGCGGACGCAATTCTCGAAACTTTTCGGCAACACCTGGCGACGGCTCCAATCGGTCTAACTGCCACACCTGCGTGTAGGTTCGCCATGCCGTCTGCCAATACTCTGCCATTCCATCGCAGATTACCCCATCGAAATCAAGGGCGAGAATTCGCGCAGCATTCATACCTTTGTTTTCCTTTGACTAACGTAACCAAGCTTCAGATCCTTAAAAGAGATTAGACTCCGAATCTGTTTCGACAATAAGGGTGGATTTAACTGGGGTGCAAGGATTCGAACCTCGGAATGTCTGGACCAAAACCAGATGCCTTACCACTTGGCGACACCCCATTGCAATAACACTATTTAATATAGCACAGCTAGCTGGGTAAGTGTCAAGCATTGCTGTGGGAATTTTTTGAGCATGGCGATTATGCTTTGCATACGTTACACGAACGAGTCGCTATCCCAAAGAGGTAAAGCCGCTCATTGGTAATGGCTCGAACATCATCCTTATGGTAGTTACTAGTTGAGTTAAGTTTGTGATTAGGTATAGAAGAGGGTTAGTCTACTTATTTTAGCAAACCGTCAGTAGGGCGATCGTGCGGTATTAAATCAGACATTCTCTCCGTAAAATTGGCACTAGTATCGAGTGGTACAAACATTGTCAATGAATATCAACCAGACCAAATATTTGTCATTTAAGCTACATTGCTTGGCAAATCTCAACGATAGATCCCAACATTAGTGAGAGATTTTTTTCGTCAAATGAATTATAAAGATTTTGTTAAGATAATCGGAATAGTCAAAATCAAGTGTTTAAAATATAGGAATGTTTACAAACAAATGTAAAACTAAATACTCCAGTCAAGCAGGTCAAGACTGTTGACAGGTAACGTTTTCAAAGTATCAACGCAAGCTTATTTAAGATATTTTTCGTGAATTACTAGCGAGCTACAGCTCGTTTTGACTGCTAAAACGGCAATACTTAATCGTGCTAAACCGAGCAGATTTTGTATAGCCGATCGCTAGTGACATCATATGTTCCAGGAGAACTATAATGAAAATTGCTCAAATTGCACCTTTGTGGGAACGAGTCCCCCCGCCAGCATATGGTGGGATAGAATTGGTAGTTGGATTATTAACAGATGAGTTGGTTGCCAGGGGGCATGATGTGACTTTGTTCGCATCGGGAGACTCGATTACATCAGCTAAACTGGAGTCGGTTCATCCCCAAGCATTGCGATTGGATTCAAAAATTAAAGAATGCGGCATTTACGAAATGCTCCAGTTAGCGCAGGTGTACGAACGAGCGGGGGATTTCGATTTGATCCACTCACACATGGGCTGTGCGGCATTGCCTTACAGCAAATTGACCAAAACACCGACCGTTCATACACTGCATGGAATTTTCACTCCAGACAACGAAAAAATGTTCGTTCATGCCAAGGCGCAGCCATTTGTCAGTATTTCTAATGCTCAACGGGAAGAACGACTGGGACTAAATCATGTCGCGACTGTTTACAACAGCATCGATGTCAGTACCCATCATTTTTTCCCCGTTGCTGACGAGCCAGCGTATCTAGCATTTCTCGGCAGGATTTCGGTTGAAAAAGGGCCGCATCATGCGATCGAGATTGCCAAAGCGACGGGCATACCGTTGAAAATGGCGGGGAAAGTCGATCCGGTCGATGTGGAATACTTTGAGGACATCATTAAGCCGCATATCGATGGCGAGTTCATCCAATTCTTGGGTGAAGCCGATCACTTTATGAAAAATGAGTTGATGGGCAGAGCGGTAGCGACGCTATTTCCGATCACCTGGCGCGAACCTTTCGGGCTGGTAACGATCGAATCAATGGCAGCAGGTACGCCAGTAATCGCGATGAATCTCGGCTCGGTGCCTGAAGTGGTCGCCGATGGCGTCAGCGGATTCATCTGCGATACGCTCGATGAGTGCATCGCGGCTGTTGCCAACATCCCGCAGATTTCTAGACTTGCCTGTCGGGAGTACGTCGCTCAGCGATTTGGCATCGAGCAGATGGTTGCAGGCTACGAAGCTGTTTACGAGCAGATTTTAGCTGAAAAATTCGCGAGTAATGGGCATCGCTCCGGTCAGCACCAGGTCGCTGGGATAAGCTGAAGTGTCGCCCGCTAGCAACGAGCGAATAACATCCTCGCTCGTTGCTGCCACCCCAGTCCAGACGATCGCCGAGTCATGCGCGACGAGTAAAGACTCACCCGAGTCTCCAGTAGGTACAACTTGTAAAGTAGGTACTCCAGCCCGAATTCCCATAGTCAATCCCCAAGATTTTCATAGTGAAAATCGCAGTTACATCATAATTAACGTCAGTTTGGGATAGGAGCTGCTAACCCCTTGGAAACCTCTGTGCGATCGTTACCAACCGATCCAGACAAGGTGTCCCGGTCGTTTTAGACATATTGGGATACCGTTCCTTCGATCCAGAACTGACGGTTAC
>NZ_JANMZA010000655.1:0-3356 GCF_031382685.1 Chamaesiphon sp. OTE_8_metabat_110
GCCGCGCCCGAGCGGCCGGAACAGTCTTGGGCCCTTCTTTCATATACCAACTTCTCAGTTTCTCTCGAAATAAACAGCCAAAAAAACAGAAAGAGCCTGAGTATACTGGCACCAGCATTTCTATATTTCATTAGTACTTTAATTTGGATTGCTATCTTCAGCCAAGATCCTCGGTTTCAGGGGCAAGGAATTCTTGGTCTAATGATGTTTTTTATGGTGGGTATAGGTCTGGCACTGATTCGTTTACTCATAGGTTTCGCGATCTGGTTCATCGGTAGACAACGTCGGTAAAGTACTACGATCGAATTGAATCATGCTCGTCTTTCTACTTTTGAGGTGGAGAAATATTAATTAATGGTAATGCTCCATTTCCACCCATCACTGTCGGAAACTTACCATCCCATTTTTCGATCGCTTGTTTTTCTAGTAATTCTTTATTTAAACTCTGTCTGAGTAGCTTTTGAGCTTCGGCGGTTCCTTTAGCTCGATTGACTTCTGCTTGAGCTTGTCTAGAAGCTTTTAATGCTTCATATTCGGCTTTTTTCGCATCTTGTTCGGCAATTTGTTTTTGCTCGATGGACTTAGTGAATTCTGGCGAAAATCCAATATTGATGAGTGATACATCATCGACTTGGATGCCGTATTTTGCCAGTCTAGGCTTGAGACTGCGTTCGATCTCGTCCTTCAGGCTACTGCGTTGCTTGAGGATTTCTTCAGCGGTTCGCTGAGGAGTTGCCGCTTTGAGAACTTCCGAAATTGCGGGAGTTACTATTATTTCTCTGACTTGGCGATCGTCGCCTATTTGCTGATACACTCGGTTAACTTTATTCGGTTCGATATGCCAATTTACAGATGTCATCACATCTAAAGTTTGCAAGTCTTTGGTACCGACCTTAACGGCAACATCGACTTTTTTAACCTTGACACTCATTTTCTTGATACTGGTGTAGATTGGTAGGACTGGATGAAACCCTTCATTTAAGATTTGGTCTTGGACTTCTCCGAGGTGCATGATGACACCTCGTTCGCCAGGATTAACGATCGTAAAAGGTTTAAATAAGATTGCCGCTAAGAGCAGAACTATTCCCCCACTCAGATATAGATAAAATGACGATCCAAGTCTGATACTCATTGTTGATTTTCCGTAATTGCTCTTGACTTACTCTACTCATTGGGAGTGGGCAATGAGATTATGCAGGTCGCCTAAGATTTTAGTCTAGATTATCGATCGCAGCCATTTGCATCGATTGACGCTGATAGTTAATCTTAGCTTGTAATCGATCGGACAAATAATGTTCTCTATTGGGATAAACTGGCAATCTGCGCTGTAATTCATAGCCAGCATTAGCAAGTAACGCACTCAAGTTTGCTAGCTGTAAATGATGGTAGTCGGGATTGACTTCATCTTTAGGAACGATCCCGCCTAAATCTTTTGCACCCGCAGCTAAACAAGCTAGTAATAGATTGGGATTTGGAATTAAATTTGGTGGGATTTGGATCGTAATATCCGCAGGCAATATCTGTCTTGCTAACTGAATTACTCTGGGCAATTTAAGGATGTCAAAACCTAATCCAGCCAAACTTTCCTGGCTGCCTGGACTATATGGTTGCAATATTACTTCCTGAATATGTCCCCAGCGGATATGAATATCGGCGATCGCTTGTAAACTAATTTGCCAGTCAGTTTCAGCTTCACCGATGCCCAATAACAACCCCGTTGTAAATGGAATCTGTAATTCACCCGCCCAATTAAGTTGTTCGAGTCTGATTGCAGGCAATTTACTCGGTGCATGACGATGAACGCCATTGAGTAAGCTGGGGTCTAAGGACTCTAACATCAAACCCATCGATACATTTACTGATGCTAAACGTGCCATCTCGTCATAGCTTAAAGGGCCAGCGTTAGTATGTGGTAAAAAGCCCATATTTAGAGCTAAGTTGCCAATCTCATAAATGCGATCGAGCCAAGCTGGACGACGTGCAGATTGAGGATGAATTTCGCCACTCAAGATCAAGATTTCACAAATATTTTCACCCTGAAGATCGGTGAGAATCTGGGTAGCTCGATCGATTTTCATCCATGTATCTGCGCCAGGATCGACCCGGAAGTTGCAATAGCTACACCGATTGAAACATTCATAAGTCGGTACGATCGTATATGCTGGACTATAAGTAATAACTTTTATCATTTAGACCCACTATCCCCTATTCCCTATCCCCTCCCTACTCCATAGCGAACGCGATTGTATTCCTCAACCAGTCTACCTTCAGCGACCGATTTTTGCTCTTGGACTAACAGATTGCCAAACTCTACCAGACGGGCGAGGGTAAAATATGGTTTGGGAAAAGTTGGCTTAATCCCGCTTGCCGGATTGACTACTTCCATCGCGACTCTTTCTAATCCTACTTGTCCGATAAATTCTCTAATTTGCTCGTCATAGATCCGCGCGCGCATCGCTGCAAAAAAATCAACTGCTTGCTCGGCAAATCGATCGACCAAACTAACTATTTCCCGACCAGAAATATTATCTGGCGCAAAAATCCCACTCACAATCCCCACTTTATCCTCATGCGTCGGTACCCAGTAGAACTTCTCCATTCGTCCGTCGCGCACCAGTGGCGCATACAGTGTCGATAGATCGTTTCCAGTTAAAATAATCGGAATTCGCGGTAAAGGAGTCGAATCGTAACTACCAGGTAGCTGGACATTGGTGGGATTATCGGCGATATTCATCAGCGTGGCATTAACTAGCTGGGTATTGACCGTATACTGCGTACCCTGGTCGAATCTCCCCGCCCCAGCATCGATATCATTAATTACCAGCACCGCCATCCGCCCGCGCACCTTAATAATTTCCGCCGCCTCCCGATACCGCAACCGAATCAATCGCGCTGAATCCCCCGCATCGGGACTCTCCAACTCTCCCGCCGAAATATGGATTGCTTCGACCTTCATCCGATCGAATACCAATTCACACTGAAAAGTTTTTCCCTCGCCTTTACGCCCATGTACGCCCAAAATTAGCGGTACTTTGACACCAGGCAGATCGAGATAATTTTTGGTGATATGGACGGCTAGTTTGTCGAGGAAAGCTGGAGCGATGTAGTAATCCATGAGGGAGATGGGAGATGGGAGATGGGAGGTGGGAGATGGGAGGTGGGTGAACCCCTGATTTCATATTGCTAAAAGGATGTCTGATACCAAATCCGCTTTACAAACCCTTCTTTTGCGACCTTTAACCCCTCGTCGCCCTCACCCCGCCGTCACCTGCGGTTCCGGCTCCCCTCTCCCAAGCTTGGGAGAGGGGTTGGGGGTGAGGGCAGGGGTTTACGAGTGCTAATCGATACTTTTCAAA
>NZ_JANMZA010000570.1:0-4749 GCF_031382685.1 Chamaesiphon sp. OTE_8_metabat_110
ATCGCTATTTCCCCGAGCCGGATCTGACGCCAATGGTTTTGGCAGATAGTCAAAAGGCGGCTTGGCAAGCGGAATTACCCGAGTTACCCGTCCAAAAACGGCACCGCTATCAAGATGAGCTAGGTTTATCACCTTATGATACGCGGGTCTTGACGGACGATCGATCTGTCGCCGAATATCTCGAAGCCGCAATTACGGCTGGTGCGGATATCAAGCAAGCGGCTAACTGGGTGATGGGTGACATTACCGCCTATCTCAAAAATCAAAGAGTCAATATCAATGATATTGCCCTGACGCCGACGGTATTAGCCGAGTTAATCGGACTGATTGACAAGGGGACAATTAGCGGCAAAATTGCTAAAGAAATCTTACCCGAATTATTCGAGCATGGTGGTTCGGTACAAGATCTAGTCGCTAGCAAAGGGTTGACTTCGATCGCCGATCCTCTAGAATTAGCTAAAATTATCGATGAAATTATTGCGGCTAATCCGAAAGAATTAGCACAGTACAAAGCCGGGAAAACCAAGCTCTTGGGGTTCTTTGTCGGTCAACTAATGAAACAAACTAGCGGACGTGCCGAGCCGAAAGTCGCCAATCAAATCTTAAGCGAAAAACTCAACAGTTAAAACCGATCGGATGAAGTAATAAAAAGGCAGAGCAATCGATCGATTGCTCCGCCCTTTTATTATTAATGAATCGACAACTCGACCGCGCTTTCGTCGTCAGCGATCGATTACCGCCTTCAGGCGACAAGATATGGTGAAACCGCGCAATCGCTAGCATGAATCGATTTAACAGCGGTAGAGGGGATGCTAACGATGGCCTGAGTGCGATGTTCGCATCCTGCACTAGCTGCCCTACTAGAGTGTTTCTAAGTAACTGAGCAAATCCGCCATTTCTTGAGGATTGGGCTGAAATTGGGGCATGGGGGGCGTATTACCGCTAGTAACTTGTTCGATCAGACTATGAGGAGACTTGCGCTTAGATATTTCGCGCAAGCTAGGGCCGACGCGTCCACTAGCATCTAGTCCATGACAACCACTACAATTGATCTGAAAGATCGCATGTCCCAAAGTCGGATCGCCAGTTTTTGACAATACGCTAGTCATGTAAGGGTTGGATTCCTGAAGCGAGTGCCAACCGACGATCGCCAAGAAACAGATCGACAAGCATGTCAGCACGATCGACCCAATCTGCTGCCGTGACGTTTGCTTGAGTTTTGGTAGTCGGATGTCCAAGACGTGCCTGCTGTGAATGAAGTTAAATTAAAAATCTAAAATGCAGATCTCGTACTGGAATCGATTGCTGCCTTTCTTAGTGTATCTACATATTTAAGGTTTACGATACATTTCTTAAATATCTTAAGCTTTTTCTCGGATTGTAAAGTTTTACAGTAGAAATACTGAAGAACACAGGTTTTTAGCCGCTCCAAGTCAATCGCAACTGGGGCAATTGCGCCACACCCCTTGCATCCACCCCCCTAAACCCGATACGCTAGAGGAAATTATTTTAATTAATACGGAGTCTCAACGTGGTAGAACCATTACTAGCTGGCATCGTCCTCGGTCTAGTTTTCATTACTCTCAGCGGTTTGTTTGTAGCTGCCTATCTACAATACAAGCGCGGCAACCAAGTTGGTTTGTAGTCTGCCGGGATCGTAAATAGTCAGCGACGCGCGCTTTGCGCCGCCACGTTCTGGAGGAAACCTCCAGAACGTGGCGGTAAGACAGGAGGTTCCCTCTCTTGACACACACAAACGGGAGGGAACCTCCTGTTCGATGCGCCGCTCCAAGTTAAGCGCGTCAAGACAAGACATTCCCCACCGTCTAATTTGCGATCTTCAGCAAAACGGCTGTTTACATAGCGTTACTAATTTTTTTAGCCAATCTTTACATAATCTTCGATCGATCGAGACTTTGGAGCCGATAGAAGGAGAGCGCGGTATTGCCATAGACCTTATGGCGACACAGTTCGAGTGTCGGCAAAGAGGTTGGTAAAATACTCAATTGCGGATCGGGACTGTGTTCGACAGCCAGTTCGCCCAGTGGCGCCAATAGCCCCAATCGATCGATCTCTGCTAAGACTGGCTGATATAATCCCCCAGCATAGGGCGGATCGAAGTAGATGCGATCGAATGTTTGCCCATCCAGATCTGTGAGCCGTTTGATGACATCCCCGCGCAAAACTTGACAGGTTTGACCTGCCATAGCAACTTTTTGCCAATTTTCCTCAATAATACTACAGGCCGCACTCGCCTGTTCGATGCCGATCGCCATTTGGGCAGATCGACACAGCGCCTCGGCACCCATCGCGCCACTACCACTACAGAGATCCAACCACCGACAACCCGCGATCGATCCGTGCCAAATATTAAATAACGCCTGTCTAACTTTAGCAGGAGTAGGTCTAGTGTCTAGCCCAGGCAATGTTTTTAGCTCGCGATTACCATAAATGCGGATACTCATACGGTTGTTCGATAATTAATTATTAATAATTAATAATTATCAATTAATTATTACATCTCCCATCTCCCATCTCCCATCTCCCATCTCAAAGACTAACTTGCTTAAAATGATTGCGAGGATCGAAGGTGCGGCTGGCGCGGATTTTCTCGTAGAGTTCGCGTTCGTTAGGCGTGAGTGTTTTGGGGGTAGCGATGATAATTTTTGCTAATTGATCGCCACGTTCCCCACGCGGGTTAGCCCAGCCTTTGCCGCGCAGGCGCAGAGATTGACCGGAACGCACGCCAGCAGGCACATTAACCGTGACCATGCCGTCGGGGGTGGGAATCTCGATTTGGGCACCTAGAACTGCCTCATCGGGGGTAACTGGTACTTCACAGACGAGTTGTTCGCCATCAAGCCGGAAGAAGGGATGGGGTTGCAATTCGACAGTGAGATATAAGTCGCCACGCTGCTTGCTGTAAGTATTGACATTTCCTTTACCGCGTACTCTAATTCTACTTCCAGCTTTGGCACCGCCTGGAATCCGCACTTTGATGGTTTCGGTGCCGAGATTAAAGCTTTTTTGGACGCCTTTAAAGGCTTCGGTGAGGGAGAGACTAATGGTTGCTTCGCGATCGCCGCCGATGTTACTGTTGCCACTACTGGCACTGGGATTCGTGCCAAAATCATTGGCGCTGCTTTTAGCTCCGCCAGCAGGATTGGGATTACCCGAATTATTAAACCGTCCTAGCAGCTCGTTGACAAAATCATCAAAATTATTGTACTGACCGAAATCAACCGTGTTGAAGTCACCTGGTGGCGCACTCCCAGGACTGTTGCTGGCACTCGATCGCGTCGTATTCGGGCGCGGTTGTTCGGACTGTCGCCAATACTGCCCGAACCTGTCGTACTGAGTGCGTTTATCGACATCCGAGAGCACTTCATTTGCCTCGGTGATGTCTTTGAATTTTGCTTCGGCAGTTTTATCGCCAGGATTGAGATCTGGATGATATTTCCGCGCTAGTCGCCGATAGGCTTTTTTGATCTCATCTGCGCTAGCGTTCTTATTCACCCCTAAGAGCGCGTAGTAGTCTCGAAAATTTGTCGCTGCCATATGTCAGTCTGTGGCTAGTGGATAGTGATTTGCGCACGCTTGGGAAACCCAACGGTTTAGCAGATCGAGATAGTGGCGGGAGCTTGGTTGCCAATGCTTACTTCATTATGCCCTTGTTACCTGCAAAGTTTAGCGATCCCTGTTGGCTATGGCAATCGCCCAAAGGGATCGGATCTTGCAGTCGAGATGAAGACAAGTTACACAGGTCGCCTATTTGTGCCGCAAAATCAACGCGACATCTTTGGCAAAATAGGTAAGAATCAGATCGGCACCTGCTCGTTTGATACTCAGCAATGTTTCCATCATGATTTTTTTCTCATCGATCCAGCCGAGTTGGGCAGCAGCTTTGATCATTGAGTATTCACCACTTACATTATACGCAGCAACGGGAACGTTGCAGTTAGCCTTAACTTGGTGAATGATATCCAGATAGGCGAGAGCGGGTTTGACCATGACCATATCCGCACCTTCGGCGATATCGAGTTCTACCTCGGTGAGAGCTTCCCGTGCGTTGGCAGGATCCATTTGGTAAGTCTTCTTGTCGCCAAATTTGGGAGCGGAGGCTAGGGCGTCGCGGAAGGGACCATAGTAAGCTGAAGCGTATTTGGCTGAATAAGCGAGAATGCCTACGTCAGTGAAGCCCTGAGCGTCCAATCCTTGGCGAATCGCCCCGATGCGTCCGTCCATCATGTCGGAAGGTGCGACGATATCGCAGCCAGCTTGGGCTTGAGAGACCGCCATTTTGACTAAAATTGCCACGGTTTCATCGTTGAGGATGACGCCATGCTCGTCAATCACCCCGTCGTGTCCGTGGGTGGTGAAAGGATCGAGCGCCACGTCGGTAATCACCAGCATGTCTGGAGTCTGCGCCTTAATCGCGCGGACAGTCAGTTGGGCTAATCCTTCTGGGTTATAACTTTCGGTGCCATTATCGTCTTTTTTAGCTTCGGCAACGACGGGAAATAAGGCGACGGCTTTGATACCCAGACTGTACAGCTCGGCGATTTCTTTGAGGAGGAGATCGAGACTATAGCGATAACAATCTGGCATCGAAGTAATTTCTACCCGCTGATTTTCGCCTTCGGTGACAAACATCGGATAGATCAAATCGTCAACTGTCAGTTGGGTTTCGCTCACTAAGCTGCGGATGCTGGGATTGCGCCGCAGCCGCCGGGGGCGTTTTGTCAAAGC
>NZ_JANMZA010000579.1:0-6466 GCF_031382685.1 Chamaesiphon sp. OTE_8_metabat_110
TGAGAATAATATTCAAAAATATAAATTAAAATCGACATTTACCATGCAGTCAGTTAGTATCCGAGCGCTTGCCATCAACTTTCCTCAGACTATTCGCACAAACGATTATTGGCTGGAAAAATTCCCTGACTTATTCGCCAAAACCAGACAGCGAGAGGTCAGGCGCACTCCAGCTACGGACTTAATTCCCATTCCCACTGGGATCGATCTGTGGTTGCAAGAGGTTACACCCTTTTTAGCAGATCCGTTTCGAGGCAGCGTCCAACGGCGGGTATTGGCGGGTGATGAGTCATCTCTGATGTTAGAGTGTCAGGCGGCTCGATCGGCTCTGACAGCAGCAAATCTGACGGCGGCAGACGTGGATCTGGCGATCGTCTCTTCCCTGTTTCCCAGTGATATCGGCCCTGGTTTGGCGACTCATCTCGCCCAGCAATTGGGATTGAGCTGTCCGGCGTGGAATCTAGAATCTACTTGTGCCAGTGCGTTAATCGCGCTCCAAACCGCCCAGGCTTTCATCCAAACTGGCACCTATCGCCAGATTTTGATTGTGGTGTCGCACATTGGCTCTCAGGCGGTAAATGATGCCGATACTCTCTCATGGTCGATGGGTGATGGTGCGGGGGCAATGGTGGTTAGTGCAGATCGAGCGGATCGCGGCATTCTCAGTATGCAGATCGTCCCGACGATCGCAACTTGCGGGGCATATACTCACGAACTGACGATCGATTCCCAAGGCAATCCCCGCATTCAAACGGGAACGGGGGAGAATGTCAGCAGTTTAGCAGTAACGGCAGCCGATACGGTGCGCGAGTGCTGTCAGTCGGCGGTAGCGGCGGTGGGGATGAGTCTCGATCGCATCGATTATTTTGCGTTTAATACCCCGACGGCTTGGTATGCCAGCGTTTGCGCCAAAGCACTGGGAATCGATCCAGCGCGGGTTATCGATCTCTACCCGACATATGCCAATATTGGCCCAGTTTTCCCCCTTGCCAATCTCTATCATGCAGCGGTTAGTGGCAAAATTCGCCCAGACGATCTGGTGTTGGTATATGCCAATGGTGCGGGAGCAACGGCGGCGGCGATGGTGATGCGCTGGGGGGATGTGGCGTTGGGTAGTGCTAGTACTGAATTGGTAACGATTCGATCGAGCGAGAGTTTCGTACCATCAGCGAGTAATGCGGTTGCGAGTAGGGGGATTAAAGAACGACTGCTGGCAGTGCCTGTGGGCGATCGTCATGCCATTCTCGAAGCTTATTTAGTGGAATCCTTAGCCAATTTACGCCAACTTTCACCAGCCGATCTCGATCCTCAAGTGGTGCTGACAACGTTGCTGGATTCGTTGCTGGCGGTCATTTTTCGGAGTCAACTCGAAGCTAGTTTAGAGATTCGGGTTCCGATGGAGCAGTTTTTAGGGGAGCGGAATATTCGCGATCTGACGGAGTTTTTGCTCGATCGCATGGCGATCTCGGAAATGATGGGAGGGGTGGTGAGGGATGAGGGCGATGTGGATCGATCGGATCGAGAAGTATTTAGCTTGTAGGGGTTTGGGGTGTTGAGCGATCGATTCTGTTAAGCGTAAACCCGAAGAATCCCCCTAAATCCCCCTTAAAAAGGGGGACTTTGACCGGATCTTAGCCCCCTTTTTAAGGGGGTTTGGGGGATTCAGATCTAGAAACGAAGCCCAGCCGATCGATCGTTTCCAAGATTTTTTAACCGCAGAGGCGCAGAAGACGCAGAGAGCGGAACATTATCAATTCTCAATTATCAATTTATGAATCTACATTTACTAATTGACTCACTAGCCGATCGAGGAATTAAATTATCCATAGAAGGGGATGCCCTCATTGTCGATGCACCGCAGGGGACATTAACCAGTGAAGTGCGCGATGCACTGACAGCGCAGAAAGCGGAGATTGTGGCGTTGCTGCATCAACATCGCGATCGCCAGCCTGTTAACGATTTACCCACGCTCGTGCCTGCACCGGAGTCGCGGTATGAACCATTTCCGCTGACGGATATGCAGCACGCTTTTTGGATCGGGCGGAGTGGGATTTTGGAGCTGGGTGGTGTTTCCAATCATGGTTATTACGAAATTGAAGGCGGCGATCTGGATGTCGATCGACTCAATACCGCGCTGCAACGATTAATCGATCGACACGATATGTTACGGGCGGTGGTAATGCCGGACGGACAGCAGCGGATTCTGGCGGAGGTGCCGCTGTACCAGATGCCAGTTGTGGATTTGCGGGGGAAGACTGAGACTGAGATCGCGGCTGGATTGGCGGCGGTGCGGGAAGAGATGTCTCATCAGGTGTTACCAGCCGATCGCTTTCCGTTGTTTGATTTTCGGGTGACGCGGTTGGATGGTGCGCGATTGCGGTTGCATATTAGTTACGATCTGCTGGTATTTGATGCGTGGAGCTTGTTTCGCCTGTTTGAGGAGTGGTTTCAAGTCTATCAGCAGCCGGATTGTGTGTTGCCCTCATTAGATATCTCATTTCGGGATTATGCGATCGCCGAACAAAATCTCTGTCAAACCGAGCTATATAAGCGATCGCGGGCATATTGGCTCGATCGAATAGACAAGCTACCACCCGCACCGGATTTACCCCTGGCGAAAAGTCCCAAGGAACTCAAACAGCACCGCTGTCGGCGTTATAACGCGCAGATGAAGACGGCGGATTGGCAGCGGCTGAAGCAGAAAGCGAAAAATATCGGGCTGACTCCTTCGGGGATGTTGCTGGCTGCCTTTGCCGAAATTCTCGCGCTGTGGAGCCAGAATCCGCAATTTACGCTCAATTTGGCACTATTTAATCGATTGCCGCTGCATCCTCACGTCGATCGGCTGTTGGGAGATTTCACATCGGTAACACTGCTAGGGGTAGATAATTCTGCGCCTGAATCGTTCCGCGATCGAGCGATGCGGATTCAAACCCAACTCTGGCAAGATCTGGAACACCGCTACTATAGTGGGGTACGGGTGACGCGGGAACTCACCCGCCGTCAAGGGAATGTCCCGAATGCGATGCCTGTAATCTTTACCAGTACGTTGGGGTTTGCAGGTATCGGGCAGGAAACCTTGACATTTAGCCATTTTGGTGAATTAGTCTATGGAATCAGTCAAGCCTCGCAAGCTTGGATGGATATTCAAGTGTGGGAAGAGCAAGAAACGCTGACATTCAATTGGGATGTAGTAGAGGAACTATTTCCCGCAGGCGCGATCGATGATATGTTTGCGGCTTACTGCAATTTACTCCAACATCTGGCAGATGATGATGCGATCTGGCAGGAGCCACATCCCCAACTGTTGCCGCCAGCACAATTACTAGCACGGGCAGCGGTTAACGAGACTGATGCAGCGATTTCCGACGCATTATTACACGAGCTATTTGCCGATCGCGTGTTACAACAGCCCGATAATATCGCCGTTATCGCTGCGGGTAAATCCCTAACTTATCGAGAATTGAGCATTCGTGCCAATTGCCTTGGTTATCGCTTGCGACAGCTTGGGGCACAGCCAAATCGATTAATCGGCGTGGTGATGGAAAAAGGCTGGGAACAGATCGTCGCCGTGATGGGGATTTTAGCATCTGGGGCGGCTTACGTGCCGATCGCGCCCGATCTACCGCCGGAACGCCTTCAGTATTTACTCAAACATAGCGACATCGAGATCGTTCTTACTCAATCCTGGTTAGAGGACAAATTACTGTGGGATAAATCGATTCAGCGGTTATCGATCGATACTGAAGATTTAACTACAGAGAGTACCGCACCGCTGGAATCCGTCCAAACTCCCGACGACTTAGCTTATGTAATTTACACCTCCGGTTCCACTGGCTTACCGAAAGGGGTGATGGTGACACATCGGAATGTAGCTAATGTGGTAGTCCATACCAACCAGCGGTTTCAGATTGGATCTGTCGATCGGATCTTAGCTCTCACCGCGCTCAATCACGACTTATCGGTGTATGACATTTTCGGATTGCTGGCGGCAGGTGGATCGATCGTTATTCCCGATGCGCGGCTAGTTAAAGATCCCAATCACTGGGCGGAATTAATCCAGCGCGAACGTGTGACATTGTGGAACTCAGTCCCGCCGATGATGGAAATGCTGGTAAATGCCGTCGAGAATACCTCATTTGCTAGCAATTTGCGCTTGGCGATTTTAGGTGGAGATTGGCTACCACTGACACTACCCGATCGAATTCGCAACCTAGTACCCGCGATCGAATTATTGAGTATTGGCGGCCCTACCGAAACTACAATTTGGAATATCGGCTACCAAATCGGCGCAGTCGATCCTACTTGGAAAAGCATTCCCTACGGGCAACCGATGGCGAATGCTAAATATTACATCTTGGATCGAGCTTTAAATAACTGTCCTACTTGGGTAGCGGGTGAAATGTATTGTGCTGGCGTACAGGTAGCTAAAGGTTATTGGCGCGATGAGGAAAGGACGAATGCTAACTTTATCGTACATCCGCGCACGGGTGAAAGGCTCTACCGGACGGGAGATCGCGGGCGTTATTTACCCGATGGCACGATCGAAATTTTGGGACGAGTAGACTTTCAAATCAAGCTGCGCGGCTATCGGATCGAAGCTGGGGAAGTAGAAGCAGCCCTGATGCAACATCCCGCCGTGCAAACCGCGATCGTCAAAGTTATCGGCGACAGCCAGCAAGCGCGGTTGGTAGCTTATATCGTATCTGGACGAGCGGATGTACCCACCGTCGAGGAACTGAGCGACTCCCTGGGGCGCAAACTCCCCGATTATATGGTGCCATCGAGTTTCATGTTTCTGGATGCTTTGCCACTATCAGTCAATGGCAAAGTTGACAGGCAAGCATTACCCACCCAAATCGATCTATTTCGATCGAGGGAGGTAGTTTATACTCCCCCGCAAAATGAAATCGAACGTTCGATCGCGTCCATTTTTCAAGAGGTATTAGAAATCGAGGAAATTGGGGTTACTAATAATTTCTTCGATCTGGGTGCTAATTCATTACTAATTACCACTGTTTATCGCAAATTAAGTGAGGTTTTACCCGTGCAAATCGCATCGACTTCGCTGGTGGATTTGTTTAATTATCCAACAGTTAGAGCTTTGGCACAGCGGTTAATGCAAGCTAAGGATGTGAATGTTTTGGGGCAGCAAAGTGTTGAGGATCGGCAGAAGTTAAGTCAGGGGAAAGATCGGTTGAAGCAACGGTTAGAAAGGTCTAAGTTAGCTAGTAAATAAGAGCAATTCTCTCTGTTCGATCTTCTCTGCGCTCTCTGCGCCTCTGCGGTTAAAAAATGAATAACATTCGTACAAACCTGTTCAACCCCACCAATAACTTACTGGCGTGAAGCTTAGACCCGACCCACCCCGCCCTACGGGCACCCCTCCGAGGAGGGGATTTTCCGAACCAAAATGCGTAGTGTGTTATCGCGAAGCGTAACGCACCATCCCAATTATCGATTACCAAAAACAATAAAAATATAGTGATATGACTTCAAATTTTAACGGTTTAGAAATAGCAGTAATTGGACTAGCTGGCAAATTTGCAGGCGGGGAGACGATCGAGGATTTTTGGCAAAACTTAGAAAATGGGGTCGAACTAATTACACCATTTAGTGAGGGTGAGGCACGATCTAATGGCATCGAGCGGGTTGGGGCGGTACTAAAAGATGTCGATCGATTTGATGCGGCTTTTTTTGGTTTCAATCCTAAAGAAGCCGAAACAATGGATCCTCAACATCGGTTGTTTTTGGAATCGGCTTGGGAATCTCTCGAAAATGCTGGTTATAGCTCGGAAGATGAGGAACGATCGATCGGGGTATTTGCAGGTGTAGGGATGGGAACTTACCTGTTATATAACCTCAGCCCGAATCCAGGATTAATCGAATCGCGGGGATTTTTGCCCACATTAGTGGGAGTTGATAAAGATTATTTACCCACTCGTGTCTCTTATAAATTGAATCTCCGGGGACCGAGTATCAGCGTGGGGACGGCTTGTTCTAGTTCCTTAGTTGCAGTGCATTTAGCCTGTCAAAGTCTGCTCAGTGGCGAATGTGACATGGCTCTGGCTGCGGGGGTGGCGGTGAAGGTGCCCCAGAGTGAAACTACCCTCTCGCCTGACGAAATCGTGTCTCCCGATGGGCATTGTCGCGCTTTCGACAGTGGTGCAAATGGCACTGTGGGCGGTAATGGGCTGGGGATTGTAGTATTGAAACGCTTAGAAGAGGCGATCGCCGATCGAGATCGGATTTATGCGGTAGTTAAAGGTTCGGCGATTAATAACGATGGGGCGATGAAAGTCGGCTACACCGCACCCAGTCAGGAAGGGCAAGCCAAGGTGATTCGCGCCGCTCAACTGATGGCAGAAGTCGAGCCGGAAACTATTAGCTATATGGAAACTCACGGTACTGGTACGGCATTGGGCGATCCGAACGAAGTTGCGGCGATGACACAAACCTTTCGCGC
>NZ_JANMZA010000595.1:0-3084 GCF_031382685.1 Chamaesiphon sp. OTE_8_metabat_110
TTCCGACAGTCTTACTAGTTGGCAATCACGATCAACATTCTCAGGGGCAAGGTGGAGCCAGCTTGTCAATTTATCGCTCTTTGGCAGTCCCTGGGACGATTGTGGGTGATTCGATCGAGACTCATACGATCGAGACTCGCAGTGGGCAGATCCAAATTATTACACTTCCCTGGATTAATCGTTCCACTTTACTGACGCGGGAGATCTCCGAAAATCTATCGATTCTAGAAGTAAATAAATTATTACTCGACAAACTCCAGCCGCGATTAGAAGGCGAAATCCGCAAACTCAATCCCGATCTACCGACGATCGTCTTAGCTCACCTAATGGCGGATAATGCCACGCTGGGAGCCGAGAAATTTTTAGCTGTCGGACGAGGGTTTACCATTCCCCTGTCCTTCCTGACCCGTTCTTGCTTTGACTACGTGGCTTTAGGACACGTCCATCGTCACCAAAACCTGAATAAAACTAATGACCCCGCCGTCGTCTATCCCGGAAGTATCGAGCGGGTAGACTTTAGCGAAGAAAAAGAAGATAAAGGCTATGTCTTAGTCACGATTGAACCGACAGTCCAACCAGCTAGCAAAAGCTTTGAGACGACTTGGGAATTTTGCCCTTTAGAAGTGCGGACTTTTCGGACGATTAGAATCGATGTTTCCAGTAGCGAACAGCCGCAACTAGATATCTTAGCCGCGATCGCCAAAGTTGATATTCTAGATGTAGTCGTCCGCTTGATCTACCAACTCAATCCCCAGCAAGTCGAATTAATTAGTACTAGCGGCATTCACGAAGCCTTGAGTACCGCTCATCACTACACGATTCAAGCCGAACTAATCAGTCAGCTCAGTCAACCCCGATTGCCCGAACTTGGCTGTAGCGTTGGCGATCCGATGGTAGCACTCTCAACTTATCTCGACAATCGTCCCGATCTCAAAGACATCGCCACGGCGATGATCGCAGCGGCAAATGAGTTATTGTCTGACGACAATCTCGGTGGGAGATCCAGCAATCGCGTATTACTCGATCTCGAATCTGCTGCTGATGCTTTAGATCTCGAATCAGCCACCAGTAAGTCTAAATCATCAGTTACGGATGGGCAATTAACCCTGTTGTAACAGCAGATTGAGTGATGCCATTCGATTGCATAAGTAGGCTCACTCTACGCCACTTACTAATCGAACCTTACGCAGGAGAGTCTGAGAGGCGGCGTCCCGCCTTTCAGCGGGGGGTCTGGGGGTCGGAACCCCCAGATCCGGGTTCTGCCTCCGCTAGAAAAATCGCAACTCACTAATATCTAAAGTTTACCGATCCACTAAGCACAACAACTGACAAAACTACCTTATCCCGAACTCACGTTCATGGCTAGTTCGATTGTGTTAGTCTCGTTGGCGATTTGGGTCTAACCGTCAAGCTGTGTCACCATGTCTCCCGTCAAACTAAAGGCGCGAGCTTCGGTAATTTTGACGGGGACGACTTTACCCCGCAGTTCTTCAATATCCCCATTGAAAAAAGTCAAGCGATTGCCACCAGTTCGACCTAAAACTTGGTCGGGATTTTTGGCATTACGGTCTTCGACCAATACCGATTCTACCCGATCGAGATATCGCTGCGATCGCTCGATCGCCGTTTGGGAAACTAGGTGATTGATCCGCTGCAATCTATCGAGTTTGATTTCTTCACTCAATTGATTTGTCCACACGGCGGCGGGGGTATTCGGACGTGGTGAATAAGCAGCCGTATTCACCATATCTAAGCCGATATCCGCGATCAAAGTCAGCGTCCGCTCGAACTGTTCCTCAGTCTCACCGGGAAATCCGACGATCGCGTCGGCACTAATCGACGCATCGGGCATATACTGACGAATGGTATCGACAATCCGGCGATATTTTTCGTGAGTATAACCCCGCGACATCGCTTTGAGAATGTCATTATCCCCAGACTGAAAGGGTACGTGGAAATGCTCGCACACCTTCGGTAGTTCGGTACAGGCTTTAATCAACCGCTCGGTAAAATAACGCGGGTGGCTAGTGGCAAATCGAATCCGCTCGATCCCCTCGATGTCATGAACGTAGTAAAGTAAATCCGTCAACGTATTCAAATGGCGACCTTCCACCGTCGAACCGGGTAAATCGCGCCCATAGGCATCGATGTTTTGACCGAGTAAGGTAATTTCTTTATAACCCTGACGTGCCAACTCCTTAATTTCA
Source organism: Chamaesiphon sp. OTE_8_metabat_110 (assembly GCF_031382685.1). Classification (NCBI taxonomy): domain Bacteria; kingdom Bacillati; phylum Cyanobacteriota; class Cyanophyceae; order Gomontiellales; family Chamaesiphonaceae; genus Chamaesiphon; species Chamaesiphon sp. OTE_8_metabat_110. The sequence goes on from NZ_JANMZA010000595.1 coordinate 2,208, forward strand.
GTGCGAATAGCTTCAGGCGTGCGCGACTGCTCGATGCCACGTACATTAGGCACCACACAATAGGTACAGCGTTCGTTACAGCCATAAATCACATTCACCCACGCCGTCACGCTACTATCGCGGCGGGGTTTGGTAATATCTTCAATAATGTGTACTGGTTCGGTCGCCACCACCTGAGCGCCAGCAAATACCTGCTGCAACAGGTCTTCGAGACGATTGGCATGTTGTGGCCCCATAATGATATCTAGCTCGGGAATCCGGCGCAGCAGTGCTTCACCTTCCTGCTGAGCAACGCAACCAGCCATAATCAGGATCAGATCCGGATTGTCTTTTTTGCGGCGAGTTTGTTTGCCTAGATAAGAATAAACCTTCTGTTCTGCCAGATCGCGAATCGTGCAGGTGTTATACAGCACCAAATCAGCACTGAAAGGATCGTCCGACCATTGGAACCCCATTTCTTCTAATATCCCACCCATCCGCTCGGAATCAGCTTTGTTCATCTGACAGCCAAAGGTGGTGATGTGATAGCTTCGATTTACGGGAGTCATGATTTAGGGGATAGGTGAGAACAGAGCGATTTCTGTTATGTGGCAGCCAGTGAGAATATATTATAGTCGATCGCATATGTCTTCGGTGCTGGATCGGATTACCTGGCGAAACAGTTAAGATCGAAAACGGTAGAGTTTACATCGATGGTAAACTCTACCGTAAAGATTATATTATTCGATCGAGCACTGCTTTGAATAAATTAATTATGGTGCCCGATCGACGCTATTTTGTCATCGGTGATAATCGCGCTAATCCTGATAGAAGTATTATCACTCGTGAGGCGATCGTCGGTAAAGTTATTTGGCATTTTAGTAGCAAATAATTTTAA
>NZ_JANMZA010000609.1:0-4586 GCF_031382685.1 Chamaesiphon sp. OTE_8_metabat_110
TGTAGAGAACTCAACAAACACTGAATTTTGGGAGTAGTTAGATCGATCTTTTCTACTTCTTCTGGGAATAGTTCTAACTGAAAAATATTCATACGATCGAATTTCATCAAAAAAAAGTTCTAGCTACCAACACATAATTGATAGCTAGATCTATGACCAAATCGTGAAGCTACTGTAACAATGAATCGATCGTAATACTGGCTCGATCCACTGGAATAAACACCCGCATCCGACAGTTCAACATCTCACTAAAACAGCCGATACTCCGCAGCCAATCTAAGTCACTACGATCGTAAACATCCAGAATCTCCAATCGATCTTCACCCTTAAAGTAATTACGTTGCAGCTTCCACTTACCCCCGATCGTGTAACTACTTTCACCCTCCCAAACCAGTTGGAAGATCGTCTCCGCATCCAGCGTTTCACTGCTATCCACACCAAATTTCGCCAGTACGCTACCGATATCCTGCGCCTCGATCGCCCGTCCCAGCAACACCCGTCCGTCGTTAGCCTGAAGCCGACAAACTTTGGGCGATTCCACGGGTAACTTGTCCCAAACTGGCAACAGCAACCCACAAATCAGATAGATTCGCTCTTTGACAAATGCTGGAGTCTGGGAGATAACATGGTTCCAAGTTTGCCAAAAGAACTCATCTGGCTCCACCTGTGCCCATCTCACCTCAAAATCCGGCAGATCCACTCGTTCGTACTCGCGATTGCCCACTGGATAGCGGACGTAGACGGTATCGACCACCTTCCCCGTCCGCGTCGTCCGCGCATCTGCTACCGCAGCTATAGCGACCGCCTGGGTCTTAGTGTGGCGATAATAGCCATAGCCCTCTAGCACCAACTGTTTGGCTGCAATTGCGGGGAGAATTCGCGGCTTGCTTAACTTGTCGATACTGTGGCAAATCGTCTCGCTATGATTTTGGGTAGCGATAACTTTGGATTCGATAATTTCAAAACCGTTATCTGAGTACAATGTTTCCAACCCCCGATCGTAGATTCCTGCTGCTTTTGCTTGGGCGATCCGCTGTTGAATTCGCTGCTCGAATTCGCTAAATACCAGATTCTGAACGTCGATCGGTAATGCCAGTAGTCGATTCAAGAACGTGGTAATCTTGGGCAGATTTCCCAACGCAATCGCCCCACTCTCACCCGTCAGTTTTAGTCCCGTCCGCTGCTCGAATTCAGAGATCGAAATTCCCTCGATTTTACCCGCGTTTAGATCGGCGAAGAACTCACCGAGCGCGACTTTGGCATACTGACTACTGAAGTTATTGACTTCCTCATCAAATAGCCCATTATTGGCTGTATCCCGTTGTCCCTTACTAATCGCCCCTAATTGTCCCAGACGACTGGCGATCGTGGCGGTAAATCGATATTCACCTTTAACGTTAGTCGTTACTAGCACTACCTCTGGCGGATGAGCTTGATTCGATCGATGAGTCCGTCCGAAACCCTGTACGGCGACGATCGCTTGAAACCCAGACTCAACCAGATAATGCCGTCGCACCCGTTGGTTGTGACAGTTGAGATCGGCATGATACGATCGACCAGTCCCACCAGCACTAGAGAAAATTAGGATTTGCTTACGATCGCCTTGAAATGCCTCGGTTTCAGCGATACTCGCACTACCGTTCCGAGTCGCCAACTGATAGCGATCGTCCTTGAGGATAATCCGCTTGCTCCGTCCGGTAATTTCTGCCACGTTCTCGTGACCAAAGTGCCAATTTAACTGGTCTAATAGCCCCGTTATCGGTGGTAACAGAGATAAATCCTCAATTAACCGATCTCGCATTTCTAAAGCCTCCTGACAGACCACAGGCTCACCTGTCGCTGCATCTTTAACAATCTCGCTGCGGTTGTTACCGTTATCATCCACGTATTCGGTATACAGATAAACGGGGAAGCTGTTAATCATATAATCGGCAATGATTTCCCGTGATGTAAAATCGATCGCGCGTAAATCTCCCCACTCGCCCGTTGGAGTCTGCGCTAGCTTTCGGTCTAACATCGCCTCATTAGTACTCACCAATTGAATGACACAAGCCTTACCCGCAGCTAAATCTGCTTCGATTGCGGCAATTAAGGTGGGTGCTTTGGCAGCACATAATAGAGAATTAAAGAACCGCTGTTTTAAGGACTCGAATTGGGAATAAATATTACACTTGGCACGAGAATTGAGACACTTTCCCTCTCGATCCTCAATCCCACTCGCTACTAATGCTTTGTCCAAATCTCCATGAATTACTTGAAAGGCTCTAGCATACACATCCCAATTCTGCTGTTGATCTCTAGTCAGTGCGTGAGTCAACGTCTGAAAACTCACCCCCTCAAAACTCAACGTCCGCGCGATATATTTCCCCGTCCGTTTTAAGTCCTGAGCTAATACTTCCAACCCTGCCACCCCTGCGTTGTCCATCTTGCTGATAAATTGGTCGCGGGAGGTAAAGGGAAACTGATTGGTCATCCACAGCCCCAACCGCTGACAGTAAGCTAGATTCGAGACTTTACTGGCACCTGTCGCCGAGAGATAAGTTACCCGCGCATCCGCCAACCTGTCGATGAGATGGGTTCCCGCCAACGCTTGAGCCGAGGCTTTAGTCTGTCCCCGTTCGGTGGTTTCACCAGAGCAGTTGCCCATTAAGTGCGCCTCATCGACACAAATCGCCCCGTCGAAATCTGCACCCACCCAGTCGATAATCTGCTCTACCCGCGATTTCTTGGTACCTTTGGCACCAGTTCTCAATCCACCAAAGGTGACGAATAGGATGCCTTGAGTCAATTTAATCGGTTCTCCCAACTTGAATTTAGAGAGCGCGACAATCTGTTCGGCATTTCCACCCAACCGCACCCAATCCCGTCTGGCATCTTCAATTAGCGGTTCGTTCTTGGAGATCCAAATCGCTCTTTTTCTACCCTCACACCAGTTGGAGAGAATAATCAACGCCGCCTCAACGCCTTTACCTACGCCTGTAGAATCGCCGATAAAGTAGCCCTGACGGTGGTATCTGCCATCTACATCGTCCCCGTTGGCAAATACTACGGACTTATGTTCGGAAATCCGCCACTTGGTATCGAGTAATTGACTGTGCGCTGCGGTGGCATAAATTAACGCTTCAAGTTGCGCTTGCGAGGCTAAACCCTCCTGTAAGATTCGTGCGGGTAGCTTGACGGTACAGGTAGGATAAGTAGAGGTGACGGCTGCCATCGATACGGATTCGGCTAATGCGGTGGGGTGGGGTGCAGAGCCAGGAATATCGATCGCACTAGGCTGATAGGGTTCATATACGCCATCGGTAAAGACTGAATTCCGCTCTCCCACTTGCTGATATTGGAGTTCGACAACTTCACCAAACTGGGTTTTAGGAATAACTGTGACGGTAGCTACTGGCTGAACTGGTTTGACGACAATCTGCGCCTCAGTCGTTGTTACCGCATCCCCACCGAGTAACTGGAATAATGGCAGAGTACCAAAGGGATTTGTGTGGACGCTGGCGAATAGGGGTAGAGCCAGGAGGGGAGAATCTGCGGTTGGTTCTACAGCTTCCAACATCGGCAACCGTTGTGGCACGATGAGATCGATAATCTCGCCAATTTCTTCGATTGACATGGGATAGTCAATCGATTTATGTGGTTCTGTTTCATCTTCTACCTTGTCAAATACCAGCAGGCGAGTAGGCATAGTGGTACCGTGATGCCTGTAAAAACTTCCATCCAGATATACCGACAGCCGTAGTTTTGCAGGGAGGGTGGCAAAATAGTTGGGATGTTTGGCAGGAGATAACCAGTGAGCGACAATCGCCACCAATCTACCATTGGGTAATAATCGCAGTAGTGCCGATCTCAAATGCTTGAGACAGACATCGGGATTGCGTTTGGTGCTGGTGAGACTCCGCGAAAACGGCGGATTCATCACGATTACTGACGGCTTAATCCGCTGTAACAGCATATCGTTGAGATATTCGGCATTGACTGAGTAACGTTCAGCCTGGGGGAAGATTTCGGCTAACAAATCGCGACGGGACTTCGAGAACTCATTGAGAGTAATGTGGGTGGGTTTAGTATTTTGATTGATACTGGTTCCTACTAATAAACCAGTTCCCGCCGATGGTTCGAGAAATATGTCGGACGCAGTTACCATCGCAGCTTTGGCTACCAGCCAAGCTAGTTCCAGGGGTGAGGAGAATTGTTGTAAGTCGATTTGCTCTTGAGTTCTGACGCGATGATCTACTGTCAAATCCTGTAAATTTCGCAACTCGAATAGACTCAATTTCGGCTGTTGAAGTAGGTAACTTACCATCGCAGCTTCGATCGCATCTGTTGCCGATTTCCAATTCCAAGCACCGTTGGCACTACTTCCATACAAGTGATTCATCACCTCAGAAATCTGAGCTTGTCCTAACTGTTCGCCAGCTTTTAATCTTTCAGTAAATTCTCTAACTGGGCTAATTCTGGTAATAGTTTGCATAAAAAAAGCCCGTAGATTTCTCTACGGGCAGTTAGTGAATAGGTAAAATAGTAAATAATGACTAGCTACTTTTTTGAAGGACTAATTTACTCCCATTCCATTTGTATTCCTT
>NZ_JANMZA010000616.1:0-5951 GCF_031382685.1 Chamaesiphon sp. OTE_8_metabat_110
TACTCCTTCATTATCTGAAATTTAATGAACTGCCAATTCCATATTCAATCGATCGCGATAATCGATCGATGAAAATATCCCTCGAAGCTTGCGCGCCGCCTAAGCGGCGGTCGGTAAATCATACCCCGATCCAGCAACGCCGTCTTTCTTTCTATTTCTAGCCGTGATGTCGTTACTTTAATTTTGTTATTTTCAAATAATGTTTGTTCTTGCATGGTGTTGTAATTGATATTTCTACTATATTCACTTGTTCCCTACATGGATCGGGACACTTTTGGAAATATTTTCTAAGTTTGCACTGTGCGATCGCGCAAGTTGGGAACGACTTCTGAAGTTTACAGATTGCTATAACTTAATCAATTAGTTTTTCCCATGCGCTATTTTCTTTGAGCCTGTCTCTACTATATCCAAAAGCATTTGCTAAGATAAAGTCTGGAAGTTCTGGTTCTACAACTACACCATCATTTTTTACTTGAATAGCCTCCTTGAAAATCCATTTATCGTCTTGATAAGCGAAGGTTAGTTTTGTTTCCCTAATAAAGTAATCCGATTCTGTTAAGCATTTTCCTTTGTAGGCGAAAGCCCGATCGTATGTGCTGTAGCCGTTCTCTTTATCAATATCCCCGCATTGTTTGTTGTCTTGCACTTTGTATTCAATTGTTAGGTATCCAAGAAAAGGTGTAACTAAAGAATCTGTTTTTATAACATTTATTTTAGAATTTAGCAGCTTAACTGATGTATAGCTGTATGCTTTGCCTGATGGAGAATTTGCGTAATTATTTACTGATAGTATCGATTGATTGGATGATAAAAACTTACTGATTTTATTAGATTTTCTAATGAAGGCTTTAACAGCAACCTTTCCCTCTTTTTGTGAAGAATGAATAGAAACGGCATGAGATTGATTATTTACTGGTAAAGATGCCATTACCCAGAACAAAAAGCCAATGCAAATAATATTCGTGGATAAATTTCTCATCATAATTCACTTGCCAAAATACTTCTACATACTTATCCGAAGCATTTGAGTGGTAATCAGGACACTTTTAGAAATATTTTCTAATGCAACAGATGTAAATTGTAATTGACAACGATAAACGAACGTGTATCATATATTATGGAATCGAGTGAAGACTGAGACGCTGAGGGGTAAGGTACGATCGCCAAACGCCAAACTACTCGCTGGGACGATCGAAAGTCAGGATTCGAGCAAAAAAAGTGAGTTTGGCGATCGCGGTATATTGATGTACTAGTGCAAGGATGATCCGATCGGTAGTGGGTTCGAGCCATAGAGTGACGATTGGAGCATGGACTGATAACGCTCCAATTGGTAAGCTGGTAAAGCTATCAAAGTTTACGGGGATATCGATCGACGAAATAATTCAATGTTTAGTTGAAGAAAATTCTTTGGCGCAGTCTCTCCACGAGAAAAGCGAGTCGGAATGAACAACGCCATAATTACCATCATCGGTTAATATAACGGTCAACCCGATTACTCGCAGTGGATTATTACCTTGACATTACTCTCTACCATCGCCGCATCACCCCTATCCCTGCAAGATATCGCCCAGCGGGACTTGCTTCAGGAACTGATTGCCGATCGCAGGTCGCCCAATACGCGGCGGACGTATACTAAAGCATTGGTAGATTTTTTCATGCAGGTAGCCAATGCTGCGCCGACACCCGCTTTAGTCGGGGAATTTTTGGCACTCGATCGCTATCAGGCGATGACGTTAGTATTGAGGTATCGCCGAATATTAACAGATAAAGGATTGGCTCCATCTACTATCAATACCCGACTGGCGGCGATTAAAAGTTTGGTGGGTTATGCGCGGAAGGTGGGGGAATGTCACTACGATCTGGCGGATGTGGAAGGGGTAAGGGTGGAGACTTATCGGGATACTTCGGGGGTGAATCCGACGGAGTATCAGTTGACGATCGGGATGTGCGATCGGGATACTGTTAAAGGGGTACGGGATTATGCGATCCTGCGGTTATTGTGGGATAACGCGCTCAGGCGGGCGGAATTGTGTCAAGCGAATGTCAAGGATTTCGATCCGCAGGGGAGTAAGTTGTGGATTATTGGGAAGGGGAAGGTGCAGCGGGAGTCGATCGATCTCAGCCGTCAGTCGGTACAGGCGATTCAGGCGTGGTTGGAATTGCGGGGGAAATGTAAAGCCAGCGAGCCGTTATTTTGTACGCTCGATCGGGCGACGAAGGGGCATCGACTGAGCGGGAATGCGATCTATAATCTCGTCAGAGAGACGAGTGCAGCAGCGGGGATATACAAGGTGATGAGTCCACACCGTGTCCGACACAGTGCGATTACGGCGGCTTTGGATGCGACGAATGGGGATACGCGGAGGGTGCAGAAATTGAGCCGTCATGCGGATCTGAATACTTTGACGCGGTACGATGACAACAGGCGGCATCATCAAGGCGAAGTTACCAAGATTTTGGCAGAATTGGTGTAGAACGAGCAAAATCTCGACCGTGTATGGCTCGGAGCAGCCGAATTCAGGATACTTCCTCCAGTGGTTCGATCGGATGTATCGATCGATGTATCAGAAGGCTGGGAAGCGGAGGAATCACCTGGAAAGGTTGAGTTTGATTACTGATTTTCGCCAGAAGCTTGATAATCTCCACCTGTTATCGATCGTGCATAATTTATGAAAGGAGAACATAAAAATCGGTAAATGAGTGGAAGCGGTGGCGGTGGTGGCTATGAGTATCAAGCGAGGGCAACAGCCTATGTTGCTGTGCATATCTTGACTCAGCAAAAGCTGGGTTGGATTGACACAGCAGACGATATACCTGTTTCTGTTGCTGTAGAGACGGGTGGAGCTGGAGACGATCTTGCAATTACGCTTCAAAACGGGATCATTATAGAGTTACAAGCTAAACATGGCTTACAAAAAAACAAGCTGTGGGAACCGATTGTTAAACTAGCTCAGGGTCTTCAAGAAAATCCCTCACTCTATGGCATTCTCTTGACTGATTCGACAGCCAGCAAAGTTATTCGAGAAGAGTTACGAAAAGATCTCCAGCGACTTGGACAAGGACGGACAGATAGATTAAAAACAATTACTCAAGAGCTTCAGCAGAAACTTTCTGAGTCTAATATCTCTTCTGAGCCAGATCTGTTTAGACGACTTTCAATTCGTGTCCTCGATCTGGATGATGGCTTACAAAACTCAGAATCTGCCTGTAAAATGCTCCCGCAAGTTTTGGAGAATCAAAATCAAGCCAGCACAGCATGGAAAATATTTTGGGGAGAAGGGTTAAATCTAACTACTAACAGAGGTCGTCGTGATGCCACTGCATGGGCAAGATTATTGAGTAACGAGTCTATTCAGTTAGCCAGTGACAAACAAAATCCGGCTGTTATCTCGGAAATTTACAGAACATGGCTTCAAGAGACCACCTCTCATCTGATTGTGCCAGGGATTCGTGAAAAGTTTTCAATGCAAAGCGATTGGCTTTCATTACGAGCAAAACAATACAGTGGGGAACAAGAGCCTTTCAACGCAAAATTTATTCCTGAACTCTACCCTTTGAGCATTGTTGCAGGTGAACCAGGTAGCGGTAAAAGCACTTTTACCAAATATTTATCACATCATTTAGCTAGCTTAGGAAAAACAGTTTTACGAGTCCGCCTTCCCTCTGTTTGCAAGCTATTAGGTAGTAACGAATTTGAAGATGCAATCTTGAGAGCTGCGGCTGGCAATTCTTCTCTTAGTTTAGAACAGTCTCAGTTTGCACTGAGCAAACCTGATTATCTACTTGCTGATGGATTAGATGAATGTGGCGACAATCGAGCAGTCATATCCGAAAAATTACGGGATTGGGCAAATGGACAATCTACGACTAGAATTATTGTCACAACTCGTATTGATTCTGAACCAGAGTATCTTCCTGGGTGGCAACTTCTAAAACTACTACCCTTAGAAGATTCAGATACTATAAAATTTGCCAAACGATTATTGGGAGATTCATTTGATGAAGCCAAGTTTAAGAGTTGGCTTCAGACTAGTGAAAGTACCTCGCTTGCAGCTAAAAATCCTTTGTTATTAGGATTCCTAATTCAGATCTTTCGAGAGCATGACGAACCAATTCAAAACAGGGCAAAACTATATGAGAAAATTATCGATCTTGCTTACAAGCAACTATTACAGGATAAAGACCCAATCTCACTCGAAGAACCAACTGCAAAACGTATTATTGAGATAGTAGGATGGGAACTACTCAATAATCCTCAATGTTCAGAAAGAGAGCTTTGGAATAATGTAGGCGAAAAATTGGAGTATGAATTGAATGTCCCATCATTAGAAGCAAAAAATCAAGCAAAAAAAGGGGTACTGTTTTGGGAGCAGCGGCGTATTTTAGAACGCATCAACATTGGGTGTGATGATGTGATAGTTTTCTTACATCTCACAATAGGTGAATATGCAGCAGGAGGTTATGCTTGTGAGATGGAAGATAATAACTTCTATCAATGGTTAATAGAAGTCAATCAAAATCATATGTGGAGAGAGCCTACTCTATTTGCCATAGATATAGAGAATGCTCATGACTTCCCTCAGTGCTTACGGAAAGCAAAACAAAATTACAGATGGAGAGAATCTATTTTATTCGCGGCTGATTTAGGTAAAGCAGAAACTATTATCAATTTTTTACTTCAACAAGTAGAGGATGAAGATGAAAATAAATTTAACGAAATTTTGTTTGCGGTAGAAGTACTGAGAAAATCTACCGATTCTCCAGTTAAATTAGTCAAAAAAGTTATCGAACGACTGAAAAATGGTTTAGAATCGCCTACGCAATCGATTGTTTTCAAAACGGCGGATATATTACTTTCCTTATCTTTAAATGCTCCTGAATTAATTGGTACTGTCTCACAACCTTATCTTCTGCATTCTCAGTCATGGACAAGATTAGCTGCCATTACGCTCTCGCTTGGATCTGGAAATGAATGTGTTTTCGATGTAAATGAGATAGAAGAACAAATTGATAAAATTATTCTTGAGGCTGAACAGAAGAGGCAATGCTCTTCACCAAGCAAAAATATATTTTCACTTCGGCCTAGAATCGACAATCTTAAAATACAGTTTTTAATTAAATCTTTCGTATTTTTATTGCAAGAACAGCCATCTCTCGAAAATTGTCATCGGATGAAAAAAAGTTTCGATCTAGTGGTTGCCGTCAAAAAAAGTGATAATTTACGAGAAGTTGTCTCGAAAAAATTAATCGAGTCATCAAGAACACTGGAAAACAAAAGTACTCATTTGAGCCAAAAAGTAACACAGAAAGAATTGTGTAAGACTTCGAGACGAATACTGTTCGATTTATACGATCCTATGGCGTTTATAAGAAATTTTGAGCGATTGATTTCAGATGCAAAAGTAAAGCTGGGGAAATTAAAATCCGAGCAACAAAACAAAAGCACCGATCGATTATTCTTAGAATCAATTATTCGTGTTTTAAAATACTCATCAATATCTATATTGCCAGATAATACTCCACAGCATTTTGTTCTTCTAGGTATCCTTACAAAAGGTATGGGTTATTGGGACACTGGTATTCAAGAGTGGGAGGCTATAGGACAATACCCCATACCAGAAGTAGTTAATGCTGTAATCGAAGGTGCAATTGTTGCGATGGATCTCGATCGTCAGAAATTAGCAACTGAAGCAAAAGTTCTTTTAGATCGACTAGAGCGACATTTTCATTATGAAGATTTAGATGAGATTGAATTTATACTTGCAAATCCAACAGGTAATTTAGATAAATTTAATTGGGCTTGCGATCGACTATCTAATGCCGATCTATTTCTATGTCGGAGCATTCCTCAAGGGGAGCATCCCACTTTTTATTCGATCGGGACAAGTAAACCTTTTGTACTAGTGGAAGGATTAAGGAATTTACCTCTAGATCGAGCAGATCGAGCATAA
>NZ_JANMZA010000617.1:0-2783 GCF_031382685.1 Chamaesiphon sp. OTE_8_metabat_110
TACTCCTTCATTATCTGAAATTTAATGAACTGCCAATTCCATATTCAATCGATCGCGATAATCGATCGATGAAAATATCCCTCGAAGCTTGCGCGCCGCCTAAGCGGCGGTCGGTAAATCATACCCCGATCCAGCAACGCCCGATTTACAAGCTTCGATAAGCCAGATAATTCCAGTAGAAACTAGATAAAGTGGTAGCAGTGACACTGCATTAGACAGTCCCAGTAGGGTGGGCACGGCCCACCAGCTAGGTTTCAGACACAATCTATATTATAAATAATCGATGGCTCGGAGTGCCAAATCCTGCATAAATCTCCGAGTTTAAAAAAGTCCTAGTGCTGCTCCTTGGTAGTCACGATTTGCTACTCAGTTAACATTACTTTTAAACTGACTAGTGAGCACCGCCGATGCTGGCTTTTTCCCCCCGTTCGCCAGGATAGAGCGGGTTTTGCTTGACGATCCTTGCGGGAACGCCCACGACAACCATTCCTGGTTCTGTTACCGACTTGTTGAGGACAGCATTTGCGCCAATGTGCGTCCAGTCGGCGATCGTAATGTCACCAAATATTTTGGCACCAGGCTCGATCGTCACATGGGAGCCAATCGTGGGGCCTTTGCCGATCGTCACCCCGATATTCATCCGGAGATTGCTGCCGATTCGCACTGAGTCATTAATCAGGATATCGCCAGTATGGACGAGATCCAATCCTGGCCCGATCGTATTCGGTGGGATTTGGAATCCGGTCACCAACGATACTGACAGATACCGATACATCACCCACTTGCGTAAGGGCCACCACAAGATCGACCGCCGACAGTTGGTGTAAAATTCATGTTTGCGCAGGAGGCGTTGATAGTACCAAGTTGGGTCTTGAATTAAAAGTAGTGGTGGTCGCCGCGACCGACCCATCGCCAGCCGATCGGCTTTTAGGTAAGCTAAATAATCTGCGTGAGAAGTAATCATTGGTAAAGCGGCATTATTAAAATGCAGGTGAATATGTCAGGAAGTACATCAAGGCTACAGTCAGTTCAAGTATAATGTATTACTATTCGTACTGAGAAGCAGATCGATATAAGTTCGAGTCTGGGCATCTGCCGATTACTCCCTAACGCTCATTGCTAGTGAGGATCGTCAAGACATGCACTAGCGACATCTAAGTTCAAACATAAGTACCGAATATGAACCGCTATTCCGCCTACCTGTTCGCGATTGGCTATATTTCCACAATACTAGTTGGTTGTATGCAACCTCACGATTCAGTCAAAATCGCTGGATCTACCCAAGACGATCGTGATGTTCCGGCAGTCGCTAGTTTAATACTGACGGCTAATAAACCATCGGTAAGTCCTAAATCGATCGTTACTTATCCTTCAACTACGGCTGAATTTCCCAATCCCGAGCGAGGATTTCATGACAATATCGAACTAATGAGCGGTCGCGACTTTAACAACACTCGGCGAAATGGTTATAGCTTATCGAGAGCTTATATTCGCTTGGATGAATATCGCAATCGTCCTTTACCCCCAGAATTTTTAGCCCAATTAAATCGCCAATTACAACTAGTGCGATCGGCGGGAACTAAGGTGATACTTCGATTTGGTTATAACTTTCCCAATGATGGCGACGACATCGAGAAAGCTCCAGATGCCAGTCTCGATCTGACGATCTCCCACATCAATCAGCTCAAACCGATCCTGCAACAAAATGCCGATGTCATTGCCGTCATGCAGGCTGGCTTTATCGGTGCCTGGGGCGAGTGGCATGGTTCTGGCAATGGACTGGCTCGTCCCCAGCCGAAAGCCAAAATTTTAGCAGCACTGCTAGCGGCGACACCAGCGAGTCGGATGGTACAGCTCCGTTATCCCAATGATATTAGGAATAACTACCCTCAGCCGCTGACCCTAGCTGCTGCCTTTCGGGGCAATCGCCAAGCTCGCGTCGGTTTTCATAATGACTGCTTTCTATCCAATCAATCTGATGCCGGGACTTATAAACCCGATATACCAGCACTCGCAAACTACGCTAATAAGTTCACCCCGTTTGTGGCTGTGGGTGGCGAAACTTGCCAAGTTACGCTCAATGAGCATCGCAGTGACTGTCCCACCGCTGAGGCCGATTTAGCTAGATTTCATTGGAGTTATCTCAATTCTAGCTTTTACAAGCCCGATCTCGATCGCTGGCGACAAGCAGGTTGCTATGGTAAAATTGCTCGGAAGCTGGGCTACCGCTTGCAATTAGTTCGATCGAACTTTACCTCACAAGTAGCTAACAATCGACAGTTAAATGGCAATTTTACGATCGCGAATACTGGCTATGCTAGCCCCTTTAACCCGCGCGGCCTAGAAGTAGTCATGCGCCATCAGTCAACTGGCAAAATCTATCGCCTCCCCATCCTCAAATCTTTGAGCAAAACTCACGACCCCCGCTTCTGGCTAGCATCTGCTGGGGAGATTTCTGTAGATGTTCGTGCCAAAATTCCGCCCACCGCACCACTAGGAACTTACGAGCTGCTGCTAAATCTCCCAGATCCGATGCCCAAGCTCAAGAACCGTCCCGAGTATTCGATTCGATTGGCTAACGCACAAACTTGGGAAGCTAAAACTGGTTTTAATTCACTCCGCAGAACTGTACAGTTGATTAAATAGAGGGTAGAGGGTAGAGGGTGGGAGCTGAGGAATATTATCGAGGAAGAACAACTTCAGTTGATGTTGTTGCTCACATCTGTCTTTGGGTATACTTTCGATTTTCGACTCTCTGCCTTATGCTGGACGCTCTTTTAACG
>NZ_JANMZA010000635.1:0-13768 GCF_031382685.1 Chamaesiphon sp. OTE_8_metabat_110
TCGCTAACTTCCAAGCTGCCTTCGGTCGATCGGAAGAACTAGTTTATAATGGTAAAAAAGTGCGGATCTTACTGACTAAAAATCCCGCCAGTATGAATGAAACCATCCGCGCTGTCAGTCAAGTCAATCGATCGGGTGGTAGCTCGGTAAGCTTGATGATTCTCAACGATCGCACCCCCGATGGTACTGATGTCTCGTGGATTTGGGATGTGGATACTGAAAAATTTGTCAATGCTGGCGGGACGATCGTTGTCAGTGGCGATCGGGTTTACGATATGGCATTGCGATTGGAATACAGTAAAATCGACCCCAGTAGCGGTTGTAAAATTATCGTTAAAGAAGATCTCAAAGATGCGATCGATACTGCATTAGAACTCACCGCCACCACCGAAGTCCTCCATATCATTCCCACCTACTCTGCCATGTTAGACGTCCGCGAAATTTTAACTGGCAAAAAAATTCTCTAATCGATCGGGAGCATCCACATGACGGGTTTAGAGTTCCACAGCATTAGAGCGAAGTTGCCGATCGATACATTTAGTATAATCTTAATAATAAACATTTGAGATATCCCCATGTCTATAACTATCGAAACCGACCTCAAAGAAATACTTGATAAACTCGATCGGAAAATGGATCGGATGCAAGAAGACATGACAGAACTTAAACTCGGTCAAGCTAAAATAGAAGGTGACATTAAAGCTCTAGATAATAAAGGCTCGATAATTCAGCCAATAATTACGGGTATAACAGTAGCTTTTGTCGGTGGCGGATTATTAGCTCTTTATAAATATTTGCCATAGCAATAAGTAAGAATGTGCAATTTTTTATTAAATGTATAATATCTAAAACATATTTATTGAAAAATGCCCACCCTACTGTAGGCTAGACAGTTACTTACACAGCATTCTAGCGAAGTGCCGATCGATACATTTAATATAATTTCAATAACAACCACCATTTGAGATATCGCCATGACTATAACTATCGAAACCGACCTCAAAGAGAGACTGGATAAACTAGACCAGAAGATCGATCGACAGTTTGCACAGGTAGATCGACAGTTTGAGAAAATAGACCAGAAAATAGATCGGATGCAAGAAGGCATTACCAAACTTCAAATTGGTCAAGCTAAAATTGAAGGTGAGATTAAAGCTTTAGATAATAAAGGCTCGGTAATTCAGCCAATAATTACGGGTACAACAGTAGCTTTTGTAGGTGGAGGATTACTGGCTCTTTATAAATACTTACCATAGCAATAGATAGCTACGCGTAGAAATCAGGATGATGCTTGGCAAAGTTTTGAAGATGCAAGAATTACAGCCGATCTCTAAACTAATATTCACTATTCACTAGACATGGAATTAAAAATCGGCTGGCTCTATCCTACCCTCATGAGTACTTATGGCGATCGCGGGAATGTCATCGCCATCCAACAACGCGCTCAATGGCGGGGCATTAATGTCGAAGTTATCCCCTACGATCGCGATTCTCATCCCGATCTCATCCTCGAAGTTGATATCATGGCTGGCGGTGGTGCCCAAGATCGCCAACAAGAGATCGTCATGCGGGATCTCGCGGGAGCCAAAGCCGCAGCTATTAAAGCGAAACTCGATGCAGGCGCTCCGGGCGTATTTACCTGCGGTTCCCCACAACTATTGGGCAGATTTTACGAGCCGGGATTGGGCGAGAAAATTGAAGGGATGGGCATTATCGATCTGGAAACCAAACATCCCGGCATTGACACCCAGCGGTGTACTGGCAACGTGGTATTTGAGATTACTGCTAAAAGACTCGCTGCCGAACTTACCGAGCTACTCGGCGGGCAGAAACCCATCATCGTAGGTTTTGAAAATCACGGTGGGAGAACATATCTCGGCCCGAATGCTGAAGCTTTAGGAACGGTAATTAAGGGCTATGGTAATAATGCCACAGACGGCACTGAAGGCGCATTCTATCACAATGCGATCGCGACTTATTCCCACGGGCCACTGATTCCCAAAAATCCGTTTATCGCCGACTGGATGATTAAAACCGCACTCCAAAATAAGTATCAAACCGAAATTAATCTCGCACCATTAGATGACAGTTTAGCCGATCGAGCGCGGGCGGCGATGTTAAAGCGATTGGATATTAACTAAAAAGTTTTGAGGTTTTAGACTTTGGGCTTTGGGGATTGGAAGTTTCACAAATACGGAAATCACATACCAATCCAGCAACGCCACCAACCATAAATCCCCGACTTCTAGACAGAAGTCGGGGATTGATGAAACTCAGTAACTTTAGTCTGCGTTGACTTCTGGCGAAGACATCGGTAACTCGATTACTTGTTCGCCCTTAGCTGGCATTGCCAAAATCGGGTCGTTCAGTGCCAGCATTAATGGTGCGGGAGTTTTGGCTTTACTCGCTGCAAATTGGAACTGATGGTTATTACCGCCGAACAAACCACTCAATCCAGTCAGAGCTGCTACCAGTGTCGCGGCGATCGTGCCGCCGCCAATCCAAGCGAGTTTGCGGTTGCGCTGGCGATCGATTTTACCAAATACACCAGTTGATAAAGCTTGAGCAGACTGGCTGCTGGGTACACTCATCTGGGGGAATGCCTGATGAATCTTTTGCATCTGGCGATATTGATATTGCAACGCAGCATCATTGGCTAGCCAAGCTTCTACTTGCTGGCGTTCGCTGGCTGTGACTTCATCATCCAAATAGGCGCTCAGTAGCTCGAACCGCTCGTCTAAAAGGGCACCAGATCGCTCCCCATCGAAGTTGTCTGTCATGTTCCGATCCTCAATTCTCCTGTGTGTGGCCCAACTTCAAATAGTTTGTAATTTTAGCAAGCTAAATATCAATGTATTACTAATATTCCCCGATTGAGAATATTAGTTACGATTCAAAATAGCCAGTGAGCTGAGACTGCAATCCAGCTCTCGCTCTGGCAATCCGTGATTTCACAGTCCCGATCGAGACTCCGGTTACATCAGCAATCTCTTCGTATGACAATCCTTCGATTTCGCGGAGGACAATTGTCGTGCGGAAGGCGGCAGGTAAATTGGCGATCGCGGCTTTCAATTGGTCGTAAAATTCAACTGTACTCAGATGCTCGGAGGGATTGGGCGTATCGGAGGCGATATCCCACTCGATCGATCCGTCGCCAACATTAATCGGTGCGTCGAGCGACAGCGGTGGCGCGACTCGCTTGCGTTTGCGAAGCTCGTCGTAAAAAAGATTGGTGGCAATCCGACTCAACCACCCCCGGAATTTTTCGGGTTCATTGAGACTCTTGATATTTTTGTAGACTCGAATCCACACTTCCTGAGCTAGATCCGCTCGATCTTGCCAATCTGGAGCCAAGTGATACAAGATCCGATCTACATGAGACTGATGCCGACGCATTAGTTCGGCTACTGCTGCTCGATCTGTACGCAGTCCAGACTGAGCGAGCAAAATTAGCTCATTGTTCGGTAATTTATCTAATTTAGCTACTTGCACTCTGGTTCGAGGGAGGTTTTCCTCAAGCTGGGACCAAGATAGGGAAAGTGATTGACTCATGGTGACTATGGTTGTGCGAGCATCCTCTCCTTCCATGACCATCATTCATCGGGCGATGTTCCCAAATCTCCACTCTTAAGATCTGGGGTGAGAAAACCAACTCTGGTCTTCTCACCCGCTCGGACTTATGCCTTAATCTTGAGAAGTTCGACATCAAATATCAGAGTAGCATTCGGAGGAATCACACCACCAGCACCGCGCGCACCATATCCAAGATCTGCGGGAATAATCAGCTTGCGACGACCGCCCACTTTCATCGTGCTGAGTCCTTCATCCCAACCCTTAATTACTTGACCTTCACCAATCTGGAACTCAAAGGCGGAGTTGCGATCGCGTGAACTGTCAAATTTCTTGCCATTTTCGAGGGTACCAGTATAGTGAACCGATACGGTTTGACCTTTGGCAGGAGTTTCGCCCGTTCCTTCGGCCAGCTCGACGTATTTTAGCCCCGAGGCTGTTGTCACTTGATTTTCGTTATCCATAGCAATTAGGTTGGAGGGTGCGGGTGTAGACTGATTTACAGTAGCAACTGGATTGGTCTGAAGGATGGCTTCGGCAGTTGCATCTGGTGTTCCGACAGCAAACTGAAAGACTAGGATCAGAATACCGCAGCCCAGCATCAATCCTAAACTAACTAAAATTTCTTTCATACTCAATTCAAATTGAACCACTATCTGATTATAGTCATCAGCGGAGAGTGGCACAGCGATCGAGCGATAACTTCAAATCTTGAAGTATTACCCTCGACTTACTTCCATAGCTTATTTTCCAGCTCCCGCACTTGACGTTCGAGTCTGTCGATGCGTCCGCGCAGCTCGTCCATTTCGGCTTGACGGGGTACTCCCAAATCCTGCATGGTGTTGCGAATCATCCGCTGCATCTGCACTTCAAAGTGCGCCGGATCGAGCTTCATTTGCCCCATCAGGTCATCGACAAATGATTTGGCTTGGTCGGGATTGATTTTACCTTCTTTGACCCATTGTTCGCTGACTTCGCGGACGCGATCGGCTACCAAGGAGGTAGTACCGATGCCGAGCATCAAAATCTGTTGTAACCAGTTATTGTTGTCCATAGCCTGTATTCGATCGTTATCCTTATTTTAGGCGGCAGGACGATCCTCGATCGGGTAGATATCCGAATATACTCAGTGAGCTTTCTGCATGTTAGCAGGGGGAAGGAATAGGGAATAGGAAATAGCTGGCGTGGGAGATTATTGCGCTCGGGTCTATGATGGCAGTTCGACAACTTGGCTACACCAGTGGTTTTCGAGATTTTGCGACCCCAAAATTGTAAATTGAATTACTGTCTCGGGCCAAATCCACCGAATCTCATTACTAATTTTTTGACGTTTTTGACTCAGCCGCTTATAAATAATTTGATTTTTACATAGTATTTCTAAACTGATGACGATCGAGTTTTGCTCGATCTCTCGAAACAGCGATCGATCGAGCAAAGCGCGGGTGCTACTATTAAACTGATTGTAAAAAAGTCTCAGCCGATCGCCAAAAGTCTCTTCAGTATACAGATCGTCCCAATTTAATGATGGGCAGAATAAATAATCTTCTTCTTCTGGTTCTAAGAAATACATACAAAAGATTTGGTAGTAATGCCACAAGAGGATCGAGCAGATAAGACAGCCTTTTCACCTGTGCTTATTGTCGATGAATCTCATGCGAATTAGATCGGACTTTTGTATGAGATTTGAGTGCTAAATTAGCGACTTTTCCCTGAACCAGCTCAAAAATTATCGCTGGGTTGCAAATTTTGCTGCGACAATTCCACCCAGAAAGCCAAATAAATGTCCTTCCCACGAGATCCCTGGCATGGAAGGGAGTACTCCCCACAAAACGCTACCATAGGTGGCACCCACAAATAAAGCAATGAGGCCCGAACTAACGCGGCGATCGAAATAGTAGCGAGCGAGTAGATATCCTAAGTAGCCAAAAATTACCCCACTAGCACCGATATGGACGCTGTTACTAGCGCCAAATAACCAAGTACCCACACCACCCAAAACCATACAAATGACTGACACGCTGACAAAGTTAGCGATACTTTGCGACATAATCAGCCAACCGAGAATGATAAATGGCACGGTATTGGCGCTCAGATGCGCGAAATTACCATGCAGGAAAGGTGAAAACAAAATCCCTCGTAATCCGATCGCCTGACGAGGGATAATGCCCAGAAGGTCGAGTCCCTGTCTAAACACGAATGTATCGAGTATTTCCAGTCCCCACATCAAACCCACGAGCGTCCCGAGCATCAAGATCTGAGTTCTAATTTCGACGACTACTGCTTTCATCGCTGTACTTATGTCCTAGGTGAAATTAATACTAACTACTACTTTAAGTTTAACAATTCCCGAATAGATTTTGGAATTAGTGAATGGTGGATAGTGACCAGAGCCTAAAACCTAAAGCCTAAAGCCTAAAACCTAATTCAAAGCCTAATTCACAGCTCTCGCATCATCGAGATCGATCGAGGCTGATAACCCAATTGCTGATATAAATCGATCGCGGGTTGATTGGTCGTAAATACCTGCAACCCAATTTGAGTATAACCTTGCGCTTTAGTCCAGGTTTCTAAATGTTCTAGCAATGCGCGACCGATTCCTTGCCGACGATACAGCGGCTCGACGTACACTAAAAAAATATTTGGATGGCGAATTCCAGTCACTTGATCGACGGCGATACCTACCCACAGACAGGCGATCTTCGAGTTGCGCTCTCGATCGGTTGTCGTGACAAACCATAATGGAGTCTGGGCGCTCAAGTAGCGATCGACTGTAGATTGGAGATGCTGATAATCTTGCTGTTGGGGATAAAGTTCTTGGTAGGTAATCTGGAGAAATTTCAGCAGGGTCGTCAGATCGAGTGTATTACCCGTAACTAATTGATATTGTGTCGAGTTGGGGAAAAGATAAGTAGTCACATGCAGGAGATTAAATCGGTCATCTCGCTTCCAAGAGCGGTAGCGATACCGCGTAGCGTAGCGCACCGACAACACAGGTGTAAACGATCGTCGCCGATCTTAACGTGCAGTGACTACTAAGAGTTAAGTTTCAGCCGATCGCCACGATAAGGACTGATGTAGTTTGGTATTGTAGAAAATCGTTAGATTTAGGAGCTAGTCATGATTTCTACTTCAGCCACTACGTTTGAGTTAGCCCAAATCGGCTCCGAAATTCCAAGTATCTGCGGACGAGAAGCGGAGATAAATGCTGCTGTCAACCATACCGAATTAGTCTTTCTCCCGACTAGCAATCTACATTTAGCCGAGATGACTGCGGGATTTGCGTGCGCGCTACATATGCACCAACCCACGATTCCGGCTGGCTCCCAGGGTGAACTTATCGGACATCTGCAATATATGTTCGAGCATCAAGGTGAAGGTGACAATCACAATGCGGGTGTGTTTGCCTGGTGCTATGCGCGGATGGGTGAATTTATCCCCGATCTCGTCGCACAAGGTTGCAACCCCCGCATCATGTTGGACTATTCGGGAAACTTGCTGTGGGGATTGCAGCAGATGGGGCGAAATGACATCCTAGACCACCTGAAAAAGATTACCTGCGACGCACTGTATCAGCCGCATGTCGAGTGGCTGGGGACGATGTGGAGCCATGCAGTAGTACCTTCGACTCCCACTCCCGACATCAAATTGCAAATCCAAGCTTGGCAACATCATTTCGCGTCTATATTTGGGATGGAGGCACTCCAGCGCGTCAAAGGTTTCTCGCCCCCAGAGATGCACCTCCCCAATCATCCCGATGTCCTGTATGCCTATATCAAAGCTCTCAAAGAATGCGGTTATCGTTGGTTAATGGTGCAGGAACATTCTGTCGAACAGCTCGATGGTGCGAGTCTATCTCAAGATAATAAATACTTACCCAATCGCTTAGTCGCTCGCAATTCTCAAGGCGAAACAATTAGCATTACCGCCTTAATTAAAACCCAAGGTTCGGATACCAAATTAGTCGCTCAAATGCAGCCTTATTATGAAGCAAAAAGTCGCGGCAAACAGCAACTAGCAGGGAAATCGATTCCTTGTCTAGTCACCCAAATTGCCGATGGTGAAAATGGTGGCGTGATGATGAATGAATTCCCCCGCGATTTTCCCCGTCCGTGGCAAGAAATGAAGGGTCAAACTAATGGTGTTGTCGGCTGCAACGGTACGGAATATTTAGAACTACTCGCAAGTATCGGCATCACTGAAGCAGATTATCCAGTCTGTCAGGGCGTGCAGCAGCACAAAATTTGGCAATTAGTTACTCCAGCGCAAACCGATACAAAATCGGTCGAAAATGCGATCGTGGCACTGAAGGCAACCGACCATCAATTTCATATGGATGGTGCATCTTGGACTGATAATCTCAGTTGGGTACAAGGATATGAAAATGTCCTCGAACCGATGTATCAACTTAGTGCGCTCTTTCACCAAAAGTTTGATGCACTAGTAGCCGCCGACCCGACAGTGACGACTCGATCGGATTATCAAGCAGCTTTACTCTACAATTTGTTGGTGCAAACTAGTTGTTTTCGCTACTGGGGACAAGGCACATGGACTGAGTACGCCCGAGAATTATATCGGCGGGGATTAGAGTTAGTAAGCAGCTAATTTATTCCACTTAACCGATCGAATTTTAGTAAATATACATCCGTATTTATGCGCCGCGATACGATTTTTTATCGGTTATTTCAGCAATTACCAACTTTATTGTTCGAGCTGCTTCCTAACCCACCTGAAAATGCTGCTGAATATGTCTTTGATGCGATAGAGGTAAAGGAAACAGCATTTAGGATGGATGGGGTGTTTATCCCGCCCACCCCATCTGGAATTCTCTATTTCTGTGAAGCGCAATTTCAACTCGACGAGTTGCTCTATGAGCGGATGCTTGCTGAAATTAGTATCTATGTCTACCGTCAGCGAGAAAGATTCTCAGATTGGCAAGCAGTAGTAATTTATCCCTCCCGAAATATCGAGCAATCCCGGCTGGATACCGTGCGAGAGCTGTTAGCAAGCGGACGGATTACAAGGATTTACTTGAATGAATTGGGGGAGAGAGAAAACTTACCCATCGGTCTAGGATTAATGGTGTTGACGACGCTAGAGGGAGAGCGAGCAAAAGCGAAGGCCAGAACATTAATCGCACAGGCACAGGGTAGTAGAGATATAATTAATTTAGTGTCCACGATTGTCTTGTATAAGTTCGATAATCTGAGTAGAGATGAGGTAAATCTGATGTTAGGAATTGAGTTACAACAGACACGAGTATATCGAGATGCTCGCACGGATGAAGGAAGATCCCTAGTGCTAAGACAACTAGCTCGAAAGTTTGGAACTATTAGTCCTGAAATTCAGGCACAAGTAAATAGTCTGACACTCGATCGAGTCGAATCTCTCGCTGAGGATTTGTTGGACTTTACCCAGATGGCAGATTTGATTAACTGGCTAGATCTCGATTCTCTTTCAGAGAGGCTATGCCAACGAACATCAGCTTAAAGGAAGATAGTCAATGTTTCTAATATTACTGGCAATCTCTCTAAAATAAAGTCTTCGGTCGGACTCGATTTGCTTCATCTACTAACACGATCTTCTCTTCGCCAGTGCTCAAGTGTGCCAGCGAGCGCAAGACTTTTTCTAACCCTTGGCGGAGCTTAATTTCCTCTAAAGGTTGACCTAAAATCATCAGATTATTCTGAGCGGTAATTGCTTTTGATGTGAGTAAATCTAGAGCGGTTTCTAATACTTGCCGATCGAGTCGATGCTTTTCAATTCCTTCCAAAGTTAGGGCTTCGATTGTGGCATTTGCCGATTTGAGTTCGGCGATCGTTGGTTGGGGATGTTGGGGAATATTCGTAGCGACGGGTAATTGTCGATCGACTAAAATGCGCGTAATTTCAACTTTGGCTCTAGTGTAGAGAGTGGATGTGGGTGGGACTTGTTGGAGAGCTGTAACGGCGGCGTTGCGATCGCCCTGCATCAGGCGACAACGGGCTAAACCGAAGGCAGCAGTGGGATAATTGAGATCCGTCCGCTCGACTAGTTCGTACATCTGGGCGGCGAGTTTGTAGTTTTGTCCTTGCTCGGCGGCGAGCGCAAATGCGAGTTTTGGCGCGAGTTCGCCTGGTAGATCGAAATAGACGCGATCGAAGGCTGCTTGGGCTTCTTGGGGGCGGTTTTGAGCGAGGAGACATTTACCGCGATACCAGTCTACCCGCCAATCCCAGGCATCTTGCTGGGCTACTCGATCGAGGAACATTTCGGCTTCGGTATAGTCATGAGTAGCGATTGCCACCGGAGTGGTGCTACTTTGTGGCGAACGGACAGCCATGCAGCCGCGATCGATGAAATTATTTGCCAGTCGGAGCTTAGCTTCGATCGAGGTGGGTAGTTGCTTGACAACTTGCCGCAATTGGTCGAGCCGCCGATCGAGATCTGTCATCATGCTGGCATTCAGAATGGCATTGAAGCCGGGGTCTTTGGCATCGATGAGCAAATTGGGCAAATGCAAGTAACTAGGCTCGATCGGGTTAAAATCGCCTCCTGATGTTGTCGCCAATCGATCGCCGTCGAACAGTAGACTAGTCGCAGGACGCGGCATATTAGTCTCGACAGCCACAACTTCGCGCAATACGCCTAAAAGTTGCTCCGCCATCTCTTCGGCACTCTGGAAGCGATCGTCGGCGGCTGGTGCGGTGGCTTTGAGCAAGAAGCGATACAGGGATTCTTGCTGGGCAAACACAGTATCCGACTCGGCACTGGGGAGAGTGTATTGATGCTCGGTGCTAAACCCAGAGATATTCGTAACTAATACGGCTAAAGTACGCCCGATCGTAAATAAATCCGAGACAATTGTCGGCCCTTCACCAGCTTCAGGAGCAGCATACCCGATCGTCCCATAAATATCGCCGTCGGGGTCATCTATTTTACGCGCACCACCCAAATCGATCAGCTTAATATCATCCCCTTCGAGCATGACGTTATCCGGCTTGAAGTCGCAGTACACCAAACCGAGCTGGTGGAGATAGGCAAATGCCCCCAACACCCGATGAATATACGCAATGGCTTCCGATACGGGTAGTGTCCCTCGCGCTTTGCGAATTTCCTTAAGCGTTTTGCCACCGACGTACTCCATCACGATATAGCCTTCCGCATCGTGGGTGACGAAGTTGTAAATCCCCACGATATTCGGATGTTTGACTGCTGCCAAAAATTGCCGTTCGGCTAAGGCTACCGCCGCACTCGCGGCATCTTCACTATTTAGCAAGCCTTTGAGGACGACATATCGGGATAACAAATTGTCGAATCCCAGATAAATCCAGCCTAATCCACCATACGCGATCGCGCCTTTAACTTCATACTGTCCGCCGACGACATCCCCAGGCGCGAGACTGGGGACAAAATTATATTTTTGCCCGCATTTAGTGCAAAAACCTTTATCTCTTTTGACAGCCTGATTGCAACCCGCACAAAACCGTTTATTCTCAGGTACCTTCGCCTCGACGAGCACCGCTAATTCTGGCGCAGTGGATGGCAATTCGGGAATCGAAACCAATCCCGCACCCAGTTGGCGGCGACTGCTTTTGCCCACTGTCGGCGTACTCCGCCGGGTACCGCGCGACGATCGATTATTAGTGGGACTCGATCCGGTACTAGTGACTGAGGCACTATTGCGTGAGGTTTTCAGACTCTGGGATGTCTGAGCTGGTTTATTGCTGGCGGTTGCCGCTAGCGCCATATCTAGTTCGGATTGGGATTTGAGTGCCGCCATCCCACAGGTATCGCAATAACCATCATCGATCGTGCCGTTACAGTTGTTTCGAGTGCAAGTTAGTTTTGACATACCTGGATAGTAAGGGCAAGTGAGCAACGTACTTAGTTATTCAAAGATTGGGAATAAATATTACAGAATATGCAATGCGAAGATGAGAAAAATTACAGCTAGACCCCAATTATATAAATATTTTTGCCACCTTCAACGATATTGGCTAAAAGATAGGCAGTCACTTTTAGATCCTAAGTAACTTGGGCTGGTGTTGACAGTTAGTTTTCAATGTGCAAACATGCTTAGATAGAAGCATATAACTCTCCATACTTGCTGCATGTTGTTTGACATAACTAATCCTAAATATCTCAAGGCAAGCTCCTATGCACCTTATTTCTGCTGGCAAGCTCAAAGAAGCATCCGCCTTATATCCTGATGTAGCGGAAATAATTAAGAACTTTTACAAAAAGGTCGAGAAGTCAGCATGGCAGAATCTAATCGACGTACAGCAAGACTACCGAACGGCTGAAGCTGTTGGTAACTTTACTGTTTTCAATATTAAAGGTAATAAATATCGACTGATTCTCGATATTGATTATGAGGAACAAGTAGCTTATTTTAAGTATTTTTTAACCCATGCCGAATATGATAAAGAGCAGTGGAAAAATGACTCATACTATTAGCCAAGAGAACTATATCGATATATTAGAGCGCGATCGCATTATTCCCAAAATTATTGAAACAAAAGAAGAATACGAACAATTTTTGACTGAAGCTGAAAAACTAATTTCAAAAAAACAGCATCGTACTATTGAAGAAACAGTCTTGTTTAGATTATTAGTTAAGCTGATTAAAGACTATGAAGAGGAAACATATTTACTCAAAGAATGGTCGCAGACAGCACCTCACGAACTGCTCCAGCATTTAATGGCAGCTAGAGATATGAAGCAAGTAGATTTGGTAGGTGTACTCAGTCCATCAAAAGGTCTGGTATCTTCGATCGTTAATGGCAAGCGGGCTATTAGTAAAGCACAAGCCAAGAAATTAGGAGAGATTTTTAATATTTCTGCAAGTGCATTTATTTAGCGATCGCTAAGCTATGAAAAATTATGCTCACTCATAGCAGTTATTATATCGGTTGCAGCAGTAAAACAGATACCCGACTTTTTAAAAAGTCGGGTATCTTGCAAACTTGTTATAATTTATTCAAATCGATCGGCATGGGCATGGTAACGTCAATATCTCTAAACCGCATCAAACTTAGTGCAGGACAACGAATCTATCTATCCGATGTGAGCTGGGCAGAATTCGAGCAGGTGTTGCTCGAATTAGGCGAAAAGAGAGCTACTAGGATTGCTTATTATGATGGGGAATTAGAAATTAGAATGCCATTGCCGGAACACGAACGGATTAAAGTCTTGGTTAGTAATTTACTCGTCGTGTTGCTGGAAGAATTAGATTTGCCCTGGGAATCACTGGGTTCGACTACATTTAAAAACGATCGGATGAAAACTGGCATCGAGCCTGATGATTGCTTTTATCTCAAAAATTGTCAAGCAATAGTTGGTAAGAAACGACTAGACTTAGCAATCGATCCACCTCCAGATCTGGCAATCGAAATAGATTTAACTTCGGCTACTCAGCTAAGTGCCTATGAAGCTCTGGGCGTACCAGAAATTTGGCGATATCGGCAAGGTAAATTAGCGATTTTTGTACTGTTGCAGGGGCATTATCAAGAATCTCCGACTAGTTCATTATTTCCCACGCTACCGATTAATGAGGGATTTTCGCGCATTTTAGAGCGTTCGGAAATATTGATGAGTGAAGCTAGAAAGGAGTTTCGGCTGTGGGTGCGACAGAATTTAGCAATAGCTCAATAAACTCAAAAAAAGGTGTACTCTACAGTACACCTTTTAAACTAATATTAGATTTCTAAATCGATTATTCGCCGACTGGTGCTAGCAAGTCTGGTGCCGCAGCGGGGATTGCTTCCTGCTTGGGAGTAACGACTGCTTTGCCATCTTCGCCGATATCGACGATCGAGGTGTCACCTTCTTTGAGACGACCGGAGAGCATTTCCTCGGCGAGGATGTCTTCGAGCAGGCGCATAATCGCCCGACGGAGCGGACGCGCACCGTAGGCAGGATTGTAGCCTTCGTCGATCAAACGGTCTTTGAACCGATCGGTAACTTCAAGCTGGATGCCTTGTTGAGTCAGGCGACCGAAGAGATCTTTGAGCATAATGTCGGCGATCTCTTTGACTTCTGGCTTGGTAAGCTGTTGGAAGACGATGATTTCATCCAAACGGTTGAGGAACTCTGGACGGAAGTAGTTTTTGAGTTCTTCGTTGACCAAGCTGCGAATCCGGTTGTAAGTAGCTTCGGTTTTGTTGTCGGTGAACTCGAATCCGAGACCGCCGCCGCCTTTTTCGATTACTTTAGAACC
>NZ_JANMZA010000641.1:0-8593 GCF_031382685.1 Chamaesiphon sp. OTE_8_metabat_110
ATCTCTTGGCTGAGTGACTCGGTATGGGCGATGCCTGTAGTCATCCTCGTGAGTATCTGGAAACAGATCGGCTTTAATTTGGTGGTGTTTTTAGCGGGATTGCAAGCTATTCCCAGTACGCGGTATGAAGCTGCCGAATTAGATGGTGCTAATGGTTGGCAGCAATTTTTATATATTACGCTACCGGGGATTCAGTCTACTTTAATTTTTACCGCGATTACCACGACAATTTTTACGCTCAAAAGTTTCGAGCAAGTATATATTATCACTGGTGGCGGCCCACTCAATTCTACTAATTTATTAGTTTATTACATTTACGATCGCGCTTTCGCTCAATTTGATTTTGGCTATGCGGCGGCAGCGGCAATGGTATTACTGCTATTTACATTTGGCTTGGTCTATTTACAGTTACAGAATTCGACTCAAGAGTAATTACTAGTTGTCAAACTGCTTTTGGCGTGTATTGATGCCGTTTACGAATGGCAAAAAACAAGACGATAAATGTACAAATACCAGCTAAGTATAGCGGATAGCCATAGGTGAGTGGATGACTTCGGTCTACCATTAATCCCGCAATGATAGGGCCGATACCGTTGGCAGCACTTAAGTATGAAGCATTTAAACCAGACATTCTACCTTGTTCTTCAGGGCTGGTATTGAGTGAGATCAGGGTGCTAATCATCGGTTGTACTAATGAATTAAATAGTGAGAAGAGCATACCGATGACTAGAAAGAAGTGAATATCGGGGATAACTGGCATCAAGATAAATGACAAGCTTCTAAAAAATAAGCCTACAAATAAGATTTTGACTAAGCTTAAATATTTAGTAAGAATTTTAACGCCTTGAATTTGAACTATAACACCAGTAACCCCGATCGCCAGAAATAATAGTGTCAATGATTTACTATCTTGATGTAAAACATTTAGATAATAGGGTTGAAAGGCAAAGGTAAATAATGTAAATGTGGTACCGACACAGAGATTGATAATAAATAAAATTCCCAATCGGGGAAAGGACAAACCTTCAATCAAATCTCGCATCCCCAGATCGAAGATATTGGTATCGATATCGGCGCGTTGTGGCAATGTTTCTGGCAAGAAGAATATCGTAATAACTAGAGCGATTGCCGCAAATGCAGCGGATACTAAGAATGCTGTACCGAGCGATCTTTGTTGAGCCACCAAACTTAAAACAGGCCCCATCACAAACCCCAAACCCAGTGAAGCACCGAAGATGCCAAAACCTTTAGCGCGATTTGCTGGTGTGGTTACGTCCGAGATGACGGCTTGAGCGACGGAGATATTACCACCAGTCACCCCATCGAGAAATCTGGCAAAAAATAAGACTGCGGCATTTGGCGCTGTCCCTGCGAGTAGATTACCAACTACCGTCCCAACTAAACTAATAATTAGTAGTGGTCTTCTACCAAATCTATCGGATAATTTACCAATAATTGGTGTCGCAAAAAATTGAGCGATCGAGAAGATGGCAAACAGAAAGCTAGTCTCAATATCACTGAGATTAAATTCACGTCCATATTGATAAATTGTGGGAATGAGAATCGTGAAACTCAGTGAGTTAATAACATTAATCAGTGCAATAATCCAGAAGCTACGATTCATGAGATTTGGGGTAAGGAATTTGAAAAAGAGCCGTTGGCTGAGCCTCTCCATCGGAGAATTTAATCCTACTTTTAGATCGGGAAATATACTTAGATCGGTGTAAATACGGATACCGTTCGCAAAGCTATGTGAATAGATCGGGGAATCTTCGGATTAATATTTGTACCAATTTCGATTAAAATCGAATTGAATAGAGCGCAACCTCATCGCTCTTCAACTCATAAGTGCTTTTGAACTTGAGCGACATCTCAATTCGCCAGAAATTGCTCTGGGTCTAAGTTTAACTATATCCATAAACCAAAGGGTTACAGCAATGTATACTGCTGAATTATCCTAGCCTGACAATTTTGCATACCTCTCCCCGATTTGTTACCGATCGTGACTAGTAACTTATGCTACACCCCCGCTTTTTGAGATCGTCTGCGTTTGTAACTCCGTTAGTTCGACAAACATTCCCGACTGGTAATGGTTTTGGTGGTTCGAGTCTCAACACCATTCGCTTTCAGATTTCAGGATTCAAGACCATCAATAATTCGGAATACAGTGCGGTAAAAATACCTACTCACATCCAACCAGCATCACTGTTAATCGAAGTTGGCAAGATCTTCATCCTAACTCTATGGCTCTGGTGCGCGATCGCGTTTGATTCTTGCTGGAGTGGGATGAATTCACGGGCGAGTTATTCGACTCAAGATGTGTGAATTCTTGACACTTTAATCGATCGCGAATGTGCCGTGAGGCAGTCGCTTCACCACATTTCTATTCCGATCGATCGCTAATTAATTGTTCTTAAAAACTGGAGCGAGCAGTTTAAGTTACAGCTCGCTGCAATCTCGATCGTAGTCACATTACATTAGCTCCCAGCCTACTCCTGTTGCCATTTGGGTCGCCAACCAGGTTTGATAGTTTGATGCGATCGGGCGATCGCCAGACAGTCATCGGGGACATCACTGACGATTGCCGAACCAGCGGCTGTCGTCACTTGAGAGCCGATATTTAGCGGTGCGACTAAAGTGTTATTAGAACCAATCCGGGTAAAATTACCGATGGTGGTTTGATGCTTGTGCTTACCGTCATAATTAACGGTAATGGTGCCCGCACCGATATTGACTTGCTTCCCAATGGTGGCATCGCCTAGATAGGATAGGTGCGCGACATTGGTATTATCACCGAGTACGCTCTTTTTCAACTCGACAAAGTTACCGACGCGACAGGATTCGCCAACTTGAACATGTTGGCGGATATGGGCGAAGGGGCCGATATTTGCATTATTACCGATCGAGCTATCGGTCGCCACGGAATACATCAATGTCACATTGGTACCGATTTGACTATTTTCAATCAGGCTCCCCGGCCCGATCCGGCTGCCGCTGCCGATGGTAGTATTACCCCGGAGATGGGTTTGCGGTTCGATAATCGCATCGACACCGATCTGGACGGTATCGTCGATCGTCACGCTATCTGGATCGACGATCGTGACCCCAGCAGCCATCCAGTCATCTTTAATCCGCGATTGGAGGATTTGGTAAGCAGTCGCTAATTGGCGGCGATCGTTAATCCCCAAAATCTCGCGCTCGTCAGGGACATCGTAGACCATCACTGGTGATAGAAAATTTACGGCATCGGTGATGTAGTATTCTTGCTGGCTGTTATTGCTCTGCAATTTTGGTAACACGGCCTGGAGTTTTTGCCAGTTAAAGCAATAAATACCCGCATTCACCCGGCGATTTTGACGTTGAATGTCGGTACAGTCGCGATCTTCGATGATTTCTTGGAGCAGATTATTACTATCGCAAAATACCCGTCCGTACCCCTGGGGGTGAGCTAATTGGGCTGTCAGTATCGTTGCGGCATTTTGATGCTGCTGGTGCGTCTGCAAGAGTGCTGTGAGAGTTTCCGGACGCAGCAGGGGGACATCTCCATTTAAGACGAGTAAATCGCCCTCAAAGTCAGCCAAATGGGGAAGTAGTTGTTGGACGGCATGTCCGGTACCGAGTTGCTCGGTTTGCTCGACAAACTCCAAATCGGGATAATCGAGCATCGCGGCTTTGACGCGGTGAGCTTGATAGCCGACAATCGCTAACTGGCGTTCGGGTTGTAGCACTCCACACCCGATTAATACCCGTTCGACTAACGATCGTCCTCCCAGTAAGTGTAATACTTTGGGTAAGTCCGATCTCATTCGCGTGCCTTTGCCCGCTGCCAGAATTGCTACTGCTACCATAAATATGACTACTACCGAAGGAAACTAAATAAAGCCTCTCTTAAAATACCCCATTGCCTGAAGCATGAATGCGATCGTTGATAAACTTCCTGCGATCCGAGCTACTTAGAGGGTGTCTGAAAAGGCTTTTCGGTGTGAATCGGAGATCTAAATCCCCCTAAATCTAAAAGCCCCCTTTTCAAGGGGGTTGGGGGATTTAGATCTTAAAACGCAGCAATTAGACTTTTCAGACACCCTTTCAGGCGCGATCGATTGTTTTAGAGCGATTCTCCTGATGGAGAGGCTACGCCAACGTGCTTCTCGTATAATCGTATTACTGACGATCGATAAATTGATATATGCCTGTATGGTTAAGACGGCTCATTGCAGCGGTGTTCTTAGGTGGACAAGCGATCGTGCATATTCTTAGGGGCAAGTTTAATTACCCCAATATTATCGAACAAATGGCTCTAGTCGGGCCACAATCATTACTAATTGCGCTGGTGACATCCACAACCATCGGCATGGTGTTTACAATCCAGGTAGCCCGAGAATTTATTAATATCGGTGCGGGACAGATCGTAGGTGGTGTCTTATCCCTGGCGCTGACTCGCGAACTAGCTCCGGTATTGACAGCCGTGGTTGTCGCTGGGAGGGTGGGTTCGGCATTTGCCGCCGAAATTGGCACGATGAAAGTTAGCGAACAAATCGACGCGCTGTATATTCTCAAAACAGATCCCGTCGATTATTTGGTGATTCCGCGCTTGGTGGCGTGCTGTATTATGTTGCCGTTACTAACGATTTTATCGATCGTCACGGGGATGATTGGTGGCTTGCTGGTTGCTACAAGTATTTTTGGATTGCCAACCCAAGTATTTCTAGATTCCGCTCGCAATTTTTTGAATGGCTGGGATCTTTGTAGCGCACCGATTAAAGCCGTTTGTTTCGGGGCGTTAATTGCGATTATCGGTTGTAGTTGGGGTTTGACAACTACAGGTGGTGCTAAAGGGGTCGGGCAATCGACGACAACTGCGGTTGTCACTTCGCTACTGGCGATTTTTATCTCCAATTTTTTCTTGTCTTGGGTGATGTTCCAAGGTGCGGGTAATGCTGTTAAATCTCTCTAGTAGTCTACGGCGTGAATCTAGTTAAGAGATGGGAGATAGAAGATAGTAACTGAATTTATGCTGCCAACTAAGCTAAGCGGAGTAAGATGCCGATCGTCCGATTTGCCTGAGCTTGATAGCTGCCCCCAAATAAATTGTAGTGATTGAGAATGTGATAGAGGTTGTACAAGTTTTTGCGCTGTGAGTAGCCAGGATCGAGCGGATAAATCTCGTCGTAGCCTTGGTAAAAAGCGGCAGGAAAGCCCCCAAAGAGTTCGGTAAGGGCTAAATCGACCTCGCGATCGCCCCAATGGGTTGCCGGGTCGAATATGACTGGAGTGCCAGTAGTCGTAAAGCTGGTATTGCCACTCCAGAGGTCGCCATGTACTAATGCTGGCGGCGGTTGGTAATCGGCTAGCAGTCGAGGAATCGCAGCTAGTAAGGCAGTCGCTTGGGGAAAATTACCCCCTCTTTGCCGAGCGAGTTGGAGCTGATAGCCAATCCGGTTGTTAGTAAAAAATGTCGCCCAATCGCTGTTCCAAGTATTAATCTGAGGTGTCGAACCGATCGTATTATCGATCTGCCAGCCAAATTGCTGGCGTTCCGATCGATATTGATGCAGCCGTGCCAGATTGCGCCCCATTTCACGCCAAGATCGATTCTCCTTCGGAGAGGCTCCGCCAACGGCGGCGTTGGTGACTAGATCTAGATATTCCATCACTAAATAACTATGTTCGCCCACCGTACCCCAACAAATAGGTACGGGGACGCGGATCGTGGCTGTAGCAGCGATTTCTGACAAACCAGTCGCTTCCGCTACAAACATCTCGATTAAGGCTGCGCGATTGAGCTTGATTAGATAGCGATCGCGATCGCGACTGCTAATTAGATAAACTTGATTGATACAACCACCACTGAGGGACTGACGATCGCTAATCTCGAACGGCTCGCCAGTAGCTCGGGTAATTTGGGCACTAATTTCACGCCACTGGATATTTGCTGACAAGTTACTACCTCACGCTAAGTTGACCTAGCCTCGTTGGCGGAGCCTCTCCTTTGGAGAATCGCGTAAACTATCGATAAATTCGATCGCTTTACCCGTCCAAATCTGCATATTGCGAGCAAATCTTTGTGCTTTGGCAGGGATTGTATTTGTAAAAGCGCGAATTTTGACCTTGGCTGCCTCGATTAACTCGATCGTTTGCGTTTGCCAAGTTTTTTCACCAGCCGCAATAACTGTTGATGGGGGCGCAGTCGGGGGTGCGACTGGCGCGGGGAGTTGCGGTTGAGTCGCGACAGGCGGTGCTGGGATCGTGGTGGGTGCTGGTGCTGGCTGGACGGGGATTTGGGGTGGCACGATCGCGATCGCTTTTGGTGCGCTCGTCGGTGTCGGCTGGATAGCGGGGACGGGTATGACTACCGGAGCGATGGGATTGGGTGCTGTTTTTGCTACCGCTGGGGCTGGTTTTTGGTTGGGAGCAGGGGGGACTGGTACTGGTACGGGAACGATGACGATCGGCGCGGGAATTGGCGATGGGGCGATCTTGGCAATCGGTTTGGGCTGTGGTGATGGCGATTTCTCGATCTTTGGTGCTGCTTGTGGCGCTGGATTGGGGGCTGTGACGCTCGGTACTGGTAGCGGATTAGTTGGTGCGAGCGTTGGGGTGGGGCTGGGCTTTGGCAGTGGCGGTGAGATCGCGATCGGTTGGGGTAATTCGGGTGCTGGAGTGCTATTTGGTACGGGCGAGACTTCCCTGGGAGAATTCGCTAATGTGGGTGTTGGTATCGATACAGAGTTAGGATCTACCAAGCTTTGCGCCAGTTCTGGGCTAAGTTCGCCCCGAATTAGTCGAGCGAGCGAATCTTTCGTCCGAGGGTCATAGGTGACAAGCCCCACGGTATCGTTATAAACATTCGGTAACGGATTACCGCGATCGTCTACCAACTCCAATCTCACCCAATTCTTGCCTTCCTTAAAGCCCTGAAGATATACTGGTGCCCAGCGATCGAGGATAAATCTTTGGTCGTTGATAGTGACTCGCACTCGCCAATCGGGTAAATCCCGACTGCCCGGTGAGACTGGATGAGAGGGCGCATTTGTCAGATAATAATCCAACATAATTGGTTCGGCACTATAAGTACCTGCCGGACGACTATAAGTAAGTAACGGTTGCTGAGGATCGGGATTATTTTCCGCAGTTTTAGTCAAGACATGAAACGTGACGCGATCGAATGCAGCTTCATTTTTGAAACTCTCATGCCACGGACGCGATGCAAATACACGCAAACTATGGGTTCCAGGCGTTAGATTTTTAAAAACCAAGGGTTGGCTCAGATCGTATACGCCTTGGTAAGTCTGTTTGTCTAAAATCACATGGAGATGATTGCCCAGACCTAACTGTGACTGTTTAAATAGTGGTAAATCCGTGACTTTAAATTTGACCGTGACTCGATCGTCTGACAAGATTTCGTCGGGCTGCGGGCTGAGAATCTCTACTTGTGGCTGATATTTTTCTAGGCTGGGGGCTAGTTGTAAGATACTCATCGGCGTATTCACTTCCGCTAACGGCCCATCCGTAACACTCATAGCCGAACTACTCATCGCTGCCGAATCATTATTTGCAGCCGGAGATCGTTCGCAACTGGCGATCCCCAGCGTCAGCATCAGGACGAGGCACGATCCTACCAATCGAGAAACTAATTTCCACTTCAGATTCGCTCTTAACACCCGCACCTCTGCTTTCCCAAATTACTTTTGCCATGCCTATCTTACTAGGATTGGTGAGTTTTTCACCGATCCCGCCCTAGCCCTATCCACTAGCCATTAACTGCCTTTTAGCTAGTTTGCTATGAAATCGATCTTGAGGTCGCCAATTTCGGCATTCGCGAGATTATTACTTTTCGTAAACTTTAACTGAGAAATTATTCGGGTACCGATCTTAATTTTTCAATCTTTTCCCATCCCAGCAGCCAAGTCTAGCAACTTTTCTCGTTATTAACGTTTATGTATATATGTAACAAAACTATCGCTATTAAATCTCGATGCGTTAATAAAGTCGCAACTCCCGCTCTATTTAAAAATAGTTCCAAC
The DNA here is from genome assembly GCF_031382685.1 of Chamaesiphon sp. OTE_8_metabat_110. NCBI lineage: Bacteria > Bacillati > Cyanobacteriota > Cyanophyceae > Gomontiellales > Chamaesiphonaceae > Chamaesiphon > Chamaesiphon sp. OTE_8_metabat_110. The sequence goes on from NZ_JANMZA010000641.1 coordinate 8,025, forward strand.
CTTTAACTAGAGCCTATTTCCAGTAATTATTAAGTTTGTTTAAAATAAATCTATTAGGCTTGACTTTTCAACCAACCCAAAGCAATCGAAATCGATATAAGCAACTTGGGGAGCGACTTTGAATTATTGTTAACGAATGGTGAATATCGATCGTTCATGAACCTATAATTCATCAACAGAGGTACAGACCGAACGAACTTGTTTCATTCGTGCGAGTACGGCTTGTGACTGGAAGCTGCTTTGGCAGCAACCCGATCGAGCATGGTTTTTGGCTCCGTTTAACTAAAAAAATGCGCACTTACAGTTGGGTATCACCTCGTTCCTTGTCTAGAGAGGAGAATCCTCATGACAATTAGTCCGCCAGAGCGGGAAGCAAAAGTTAAGGTCATCGTTGACAAAGATCCAGTGCCTACTTCTTTCGAGAAGTGGGGTAAACCGGGGCATTTCGATCGAACCTTAGCGAAAGGACCAAAAACCACTACGTGGATTTGGAATCTTCATGCCAACGCACATGATTTCGACAGTCACACCAGTGACCTAGAAGACGTTTCACGCAAAATTTTCAGTGC
>NZ_JANMZA010000642.1:0-9505 GCF_031382685.1 Chamaesiphon sp. OTE_8_metabat_110
TACTCCTGCCCGATGTCGTGCTCATGGATATGGAGATGCCCGATATCGATGGTGTCCTGGCAACCAAAATTATCTCCCACAGCTCGCTCAAAACCAGAGTCCTCGTGCTCAGCAGTCATGACAGCGATGAATATGTCGCCGATTCGATCCAGGCTGGTGCCAATGGCTATATTCTCAAAGGTGCCCCCGCACAGGAAATTTGTGATGCCGTCCGGTTTGTCAATCGGGGCTACATGCAGATCGCGCCCGGTTTATTTGAAAAATTTATTCCCAATCAGATCGATCTTGGGGTGCTAGAGTGGAAGCCGCGCAGCGGTCAAATGCCCTTGAGTCGGCTCGATTATCCCGGTGGCTTGGAACTGACGGGCATCAATAAACCGCCGAGCACCGCGATCGTTCCTGGCAGCGAATTCGATCAACCTTCAGAGCTGATTTTAGATATTACCGCATTGGGTCGATCGCGTAAATCGATCGGGTGGTATCAAGCCGCTGCACTGGTACTCGCTGGGTTGGGGTTGACATGTGCGCTCTATCTACTCCGCCAAAGTCTCAATCAACCTGCCGCTACCCCCGATCCCAAAGACCGCGCTCGACAGTTGCACGATCTCCCATTTGTCGGCAAAATCGAACCGCTACACATCACCAAAATCGATGCGACGATCCCGGGAATCGTCTCAGTACTGCCGATCCAGCTCGGGCAGACAGTGCGGGCTGGCGATCGATTATTGACCATTCGGAATATCGATGCCGAACGTAATAATCAAACCAAAATGCTCCAACAGCAACAGCTCGATGCCGAACGACAGCAAGCCATCATCCAGCAAGCCAACCAGCAACAGCAGCAAGTCAACCAACAGCAACAACTCCTTCAGGGAGAGCGCCAAGCAGCCATCGGACGCATTAACACCATCCAAATCGCGATCGCCAATTATCAGCGGCAGATTGCCCCGTTACGCCAACAGCTAGCGGCAGCTAACGTGCGGGCAAATGTCGTCGCCACTCAGCCAGCTCAACTGCCCCTGCAACAAAAACGCGCAGCCATCAACCGCGCTCAAGCAATTTATGAGCAAGCATTGACAACATCCGAGCGACTGGCTCAGTATCAAAGTCAAGGGGCGATCTCTCAAGAACGACTCGAACAAGCCCAAAAAGAGCTGACAGTCGCTAAATCTGACCTCAGTATCGCCCGAGCGGATTATGATAGTCTAGTCGCTGCCGCCCGCGTTGCCACCGAGCGACAAACCGTGCAGACACAATCGACACAACTCCAGCAACAACTTACACTCACCGAACAAGCCGGACAACTGCAACAACTCCAAGCGCAACTTCAAGCTGCTCGCGCCGATCTTCGCCAGATCGAGACAAAATTGCAGCAACTGCCACAAGTGTTGCCCGGTAGTCGGGTGGCTAGTCTACCAGTCAATCGTAAACCAGTCCTCGAACCCACCAAAATTGATATTACCGCACCGATCGCGGGCACGGCGATCGACATCCCGGTTGCGGTCGGCGATCGAGTATTTTTGGGAAGTAAGTTGATGAGTATTACCGATCCCAAAAAACTCAAGATCGGCGTGGAGTTGGAGCCACAACAAGCCGCCTTATTAAAACCCGGACAACGAGCGCTCGTCAAGGTGGGTAACGCTTTGAACAGTCAAGAACTAGTCGCTTTAGTTACTAGTATTGCGCCTCCACTCGTTGGCGCTACCTCTCCCGTAGAAAATCGATCGACCCAGCGAATCGAAGTCGAATTCACCAATCCCCAGCCAACGATCGCGATCGGTCAAACTGGGACTGTTTATTTCCCCAAATAGAGTTAATATTTCACAAAGATTGCTCCTTAGTAAAGCTGTCAGCCAGTTTATTTTAGATACTAGAACCACCGTTAAACATTGCGGTGGGCATTGCCCACCCTACTACTTACTCCTAATTACCAAAACTATCCACTATTCACTATCCACTATTCACTAAAACACTATTAACTTTGTTTTAATGCAAAATGTGAGATTATTAATTATCAATGAGGTCTTGCATTTTGATGACAACCGAAGGAACTTACCCATTTTTGGGTGGGGGCGTGAGTACTTGGTGTCATGAATTAACCACGCAGATGCCAGAAGTAGATTTCAAGATTTTGGCGATCGTTGCCAATCCCTATCTACCCCAACAATACCAACTAGCACCCAACGTCACTCAACTACTCAAAGTGCCGCTGTGGGGCACGGAAGACCCGATCGAGTACGGGTGGCGATTTCCCTTTTCACGCGCCCTCAAGAGCAAAATTGCCACTACTGGGACGGTTATCGATCGCCGCTTTATCCCCATTTTCGAGCAGCTATTAATGGGGATTCTTTCGCCAGAGGTGATGGATATCCACACCCTGGGGCAGACATTTGTTGCCATCCATAAATATTTTCTGCGGTACGATTATCACAAGACGATGATGTCGATCGAAGTGTGGAAGTGTTTTCAAAAACTAGTCACTACAGGTTGGCAATCCCAGATCGAGACCAATCGGATTACTTTAGGTGAGATTACCGAAACATTGCGATTGCTATATCGATTATTTATTCCGTTGAATGTCCCGATTCCGATGGTCGATACGATTCATTCCTCGGCTGCTAGTTATTGTGGATTACTCGGCGTAATTGGAAAAATCGAATATCGGATTCCCTATCTATTGACCGAGCACGGTACGAATATTCGCGAACAATATCTAAATTTACGTACCTCGATTCCGTCGGTATTTGTCCGCCGCTTTTTGCATTATCTAGTTAGCGCGGTAGTCAAATTAAATTATCATTTTGCCGATGTTGTGGCTCCAGTTTGCAAATATAATACTCGCTGGGAAGGATGGTGGGAAGTACCGCCAGAGAAGATTAAAGTCATTTATAATGGTGCCGATCCGCAGAAATTTAAACCTCAACAATTGCCAGATCGCCCCAATATTCATCCAATAGTAATTAATATGGGTCTGATTTTTGCACTGAAGGGACAGTTGAATCTCATCGAAGCAGCGGCGATCGTCTGCAACAAGTTTCCCGATGTTGAATTTAAGCTTTATGGTAAACCTTCAGATCCAAATTATTTTGAGCGCTGTCAGCAAAAGATCGCCGAACATCAATTAGAAAATAACGTTAAGTTTGCAGGCTTTACCAGCGAGCCGTGGCAGGTATATAGCGCAGCAGATCTAGTAGTAATGTCGAGTATTTCGGAAGGTTTTCCCTATGCAGTTATCGAAGCAATGTTGTGTGGAGCGGCAATCGTGGCGACTGATGTCGGCGGTGTGGCAGAGGCTTTGGGCGATACCGGATCGATCGTCCCCGCCAATCATCCCGTCGAGCTAGCTGAAGCCATCGTCCAGATGCTCAGTTTAACACCAGCACAACGCACCGCGATCGGTCAGAAGTCTCGCGATCGTGCCTTGGATTTATTTACCCTCAAAAAGTGCGTTCAAACTTATTTCGAGCTGTATCAGCAATTGATTCGGCAAGCGAGAATTTCAGAACTAAAACTGCATGGTAAGCTATGACCACTCATTCTCTCCAAAATTTAATCGATTCAATTTATATCAACTATCCTAATGTTTGCGATCCTTGGGAAATTGTCGCGATCGTCGAAGCTTTAGGATATACCGATAAAACGATCGCGACTGAATTTGGCTGTCCGAATGCCTTAGTACTCGGGCAATTTATTTATGCCCAACGCGAGCAGTTTCCCTATGTCGATGCTGCAATTTATGTTCCCAAGCCAGCGCTGAAATTTAGTGAGAAGTTTAATATATTCATCACTCAATTTTCACATAGCTTTGTTTATACCATTCCATTTATTATTCTCCTCGTCCTCAATTACTGGCCGCTCGATAAAAGGATGGACTTTTTACCACCAGCGTTAAATACGCTGTTTGGATTCGTCACGATGGCAAGTCTGATTACGAGTAGCGGCTTTGTCCAGATGATTACGAGGCGGGGCTTGTTTTATATGGGATTAAAAGATCCGGTTCAAGCCAATCGGATCTGTAATTCAATTCTGTCGATGGGAATTTTTACCACTATTTTACTGACTTCTATCGGTATTATCTTTGGTTTCTATCAGGGAGTTACGACCGATAGATATATTATTATTGCTGGTCTTTATTACATTATTCTTAGTACGATCTGGATGTTGTTTGCGATCGTCGGACTTCAGTATCGATTTGCCGCTCCAGTCATCCTGATTGGGATTACCTGTTGCTTTTTTATATTTAGAGTATTTATCGAGTTAAGTGCTTTAGAAGCTCAGATATCAACCATTGCGATCGCTTTTATCTCGCTATCAGTTCTATGGATATTCACCCAGATCGAAGCACGAGCAATTAAGCCGAAATTTGGCGACCTAGTCCGTTTACCACATCTGAGCATTCTAATTTATTTATTGATCCCATACTTTTGTTATGGTATCACTTATTTTGGATTTATCTTTGCCGATCGGCTAGTCGCAAACATTACTACTGCCGGACACTTTGCTATTATTTCTGGTAACAATCTCGCATATCAAAATAGTATGGATTTAGCATTGTTAAATCTCCTACTGATCGTTCCCCTGGTCGAATATTTTAGTTATAACTTAATTACATATTGGTACGAGCTTGCCAAACATATGACTCTAGCTGAAGTAGATAGTCTATCTTGGCAACTGCAAAAAAAATACTGGTCGTCCATTGGGCGAATTCTCCTGTACTTTGGAGTGTTGATGTCTATGACACTAATGTTGCTGTCGATCTTACATCGCAGTCAGAATGATAACATTTTGACAATAGTTGCTGGGTTAGGATATTTATTATTTGCGATCGGTCTATTCAACACTTCGATTTTGCTGAGTCTCAATCGGCTGCGCGATGTCTTAGGAATTCTAGCCACAGCAATGGCAATCGACTTTATCAGCGGTTATTTACTCGGTAGTTTATTTGGCATTTATCTAGCCGTCATCGGACTCATTATCGGCGGACTTATTTTCGCGATTAAGTCTACCAAAAAAACGCTCACAGCAATCGATCGCGCCGAATACTGCTACTTTTACAGTGGATATTGATCTACCCTATCCCCTATCCCCTATGAAGAGGTACGGAAATCCCGAAAAGCTACACACACCCGATCGCCATACAATGCTGATAACAAAACATAAGTAGCGATCGATAGCAATATGACAGTGCTAGAACAAGGTAACATCACCATCCATACCGAGAATATCTTTCCGATCATCAAGAAATCTCTGTATACCGACCATGAAATCTTCCTCCGCGAACTGATCTCCAACGGTGTCGATGCCATTGGTAAGCTCAAAATGGTGTCCTTCGCGGGCGAATTTAGCGGTGAAATCGGCGAACCTGCGATCCAGATCGCGATCGACAAGGACAAAAAAACACTGTCGATCTCCGATAATGGGATCGGGATGAGTCTAGATGAAGTCAAAAAATATATCAATCAAGTTGCTTTTTCGAGTGCCGAAGAATTCATTCAGAAGTATCAAAAAAATAGCGACCAACAAATTATCGGGCACTTTGGATTAGGATTTTATTCTTCGTTCATGGTGGCGAGCCTAGTTGAAATCGACACCCTCTCTTGTCGTGATGGCTCGACGGCGGTACACTGGTCTTGCGATGGGTCGCCTAGCTTTGAAATTAGCGAATCGAGTCGGACAGAGCGCGGAACGACGATTACGCTGACGCTCCAAGATGAGGAAGCTGAATATTTAGAACCAGCTCGAATCAAGCAATTAGTCAAGACTTATTGTGACTTTATGCCAGTGGCGATTTCGCTCGACGGCGAAGTTATTAATAAGCAAAAGGCACCCTGGAAAGAATCACCCCAGAATTTAACAAAAGAAGATTATCTCGAATTTTATCGTTACTTATATCCCTTTGAAGAAGACCCCTTGCTGTGGGTGCATCTGAATACCGACTATCCCTTTGCGCTCAACGGGATTCTGTACTTCCCCAAATTGCGCCCAGATTTGGATCTGACCAAGGGACAAGCTAAACTGTTTTGCAATCAAGTATTTGTGAGCGATCGCTGTGATGAAGTGATTCCCAAATTCTTGCTACCGTTGCGGGGCGTTATCGACAGTACCGATATCCCGCTCAACGTGTCTCGGAGTGCGCTGACTAGCGATCGCACCGTCCGCCGGATCTCTGATTATATCTCCAAAAAAGTCGGCGACAGGCTCAAAGAACTCTATCACGACGATCGCGAGGCTTATACCAAAGGCTGGGAGGATCTCAGCACCTTCATCAAATTTGGCTGTCTGAACGATGATAAGTTCAAAAAGCAAATCGAAGACATCATCATCTATCGCACCACCTTTACGGCTCCCCCAACCGCACCTGAAGGCACGGCAGAGGGCGATGATGCTTGGCAATCTGCAACGCCAAGTTTGCCTTATACAACTCTCAATGAGTACTTAGAGCGCAACAAAGAGCGTCACGCCAAATCAGCGCCAGCGACGACGGAAGGTCAAAACGAACCGAAGTACGAAAATCGCGTGTTCTACGCCACCGATGAAGCCAGTCAAGCACCCTATGTCCAACTCCACAAGGGTCAAGGTTTAGAAGTGCTATTCCTCGATTCATTCATCGACACCCACTTTGTGAGCTTCCTCGAACGCGAACATAGCGATATCAAATTCTCGCGCGTCGATGCCGAATTAGACAGCAGTCTGATTCAATCGGATGATACACCCGAAATCATCGATCCAAACACCAATAAAACTCGCAGCGAACAGATTCAAGAAATCTTTACTACCGCACTTAATAAACCCCAAGTAACGATTCGGACTGAATCGCTCAAAGGTGATAACGCACAATCCACACCCCCAGCAATGGTATTGTTGCCCGAATCTACGCGCCGAATGCGTGAAATGATGGCGATGATGCAGCAACAAATAGCTGAATTCCCAGAAGAACACGTTTTGGTAGTCAATACCGCGCATCCACTAATTCAAAATCTGGCAAATATCAACAAAGGATCGATCGTGGGTACGGAGGGAACTTCGCCCAATCAGGCGCTAGTTAATCTCGTCTGTCATCACATCTACGATCTAGCTTTGATGGCTCAAAAAGGGATCGATGCCGATGGGATGAATGCTTTCGTGGAACGTTCCAATCAGGTGTTAACTCAGTTAACCGAACGTTAAACACATAAAAAGCTAATGGCGGGCATTTTGCCTGCCTAGCTTTCTATCTTTATAGATTAATCTAATCTAACAATTGACGAGTTTTTTTACGTCTCGATCGCGATGTTGAATTCCCCCAAATCTCACCCTCATCTCGAAATTGCAGCACTCGATTCTCCAAGGGAGAGGCTACGCCAACGACAGCACGATCCAAACCAGTTTCTGACTGGCGATTTTGCAATCCTCTCAAACCGTGCAAATCCAAAAAGCTAAAGCCAACCTTTGAGAAAAAAGGCAAGATACAAAATAGTACGGTATCGATGTCTTGACTCACTAATCGCAGACCAGAAGAACCAACAATCCATAATAATGGGTAGCCAATCCACAATACTGTAAAGTAGGTTGTCAGCTTTTGATAGAGCCTAGCTAAATCCCTGCCTTGACTATTTGCTTTCGATCGTAAGGGTACCCAAATCCCCCACAACACTATCAAGAAGGCTACCGTACCGCAAATGTACCAAAGGTATCTTATCCAGTTTTGAGCAGAAAGATCGGCAATTAACCCCGTCACGATTACTACGATCTGTGTACTCATCAAAAAGCCAATTAGAGTCCAATCTTTTTTGACAAATTGCATTGCCGTCCAAGATAATGTCAGGAGCAATAACGGCGTAGTCACTATCCAATCGATATAGCGAGCATAATGAACGAGGCGTCCGGCAACTTCGACTTTGCCTTGACCTAACGCCATTGACATGTACGCCAGTCCCGACCAAATGGGAATAAATATGGCGACTAAATATTCAGACTGAGGAACACCTTTGGGATTGCGGCTCAAAGACCAAAAGTATAAAGCCCCAATAGTCATTGCGGCTACATAGATCCAATGTGAGGTTGTTTGCAAGTTCATTGAAGTTTTTCAGGTTGAGATTTTATGGCATACCTGTATCTTTAACGGCGCTCCTCGCCTGACAATTGTCAAGCTAAAATACGATCTGATTAACGATCGCGACTCCAGGAGCGAGCTGTTGAGTTAACGTTTGTGCGAGTTGTTTTTGCGCTTCAGTTTGAACGCGTCCTGTCAACACGATGCTATTGTTTTCGTCATTAGCATCCAAATCGAATGCCCGCAGAGTAGGATGATTATCTAAAGCTTCTTCGACTTGTTCGGCGGCGTCATCTACATTTGCTACTGGCGCAGTGTTCGCTGCTGAATTATTAGCTGGTGCTGTCGTCACGACTGAATCGCCAGTCGCACGCGGATCTGCTGGTGTTGGTGCTTGGTTACAAGCAGTTAGAGCCAAAAGTGCGATCGGCAGTAGTCCAATTAATTTAGTCTGCAAGCTAGAAAATAGCATGATTTTTCTTAGTTAAAATCTTAGTGATGTTAGCTATTGTTGCTATTACTAGAGTTAATTTTCATCTGTCATCAGACAGAAAGATCGACCGCTCCTGAAAACTTTGAGAAGTCTAGGATTAAACTGTTAAATGGGTAATGTAGTTTTTCAGGTGCCAAATGTCTCCAATCGCAGCCAATCGTCAACATGCGATCGTGATGGGTGGTAGTTTGGGTGGACTGCTGGCCGCTCGCGTATTGAGCAAGCATTTCGATAAAGTCACAATTGTAGAAAAAGATCGAGTCCACCAGGCGCCAGAATCGCGTCCCGGACAGCCACAAACCCAGCATTTACATGGATTACTGGCGATGGGACTTAAAATAATGACTGATTATTTTCCCGATCTCCCAGCAGATTTAGTAGCCAATGGAGCCAGCATCAATGACTTTGCACTGTCGATGCGTTGGCGTCTATATGGTGGTTATCGATCGCAATTTAAGATTGGGTTCCCGTCTACAACCATGAGCCGGGGATTGCTAGAACACTTAATCCGCGATCGGGTGTTGGCAATACCTAATCTTAAATTACTCGATCGAACGATCGTTAAATCGTTACAGACTAACCCCGATCGAGATCGAATCATTGGCATTATTGTCGAGCAACAAGACAGCGCACCCCAAAGATCGCTAACTGCGGATCTGGTAGTGGATGTAACTGGACGCAGTTCCCGCTCTGGGAAATGGCTGGCGGATTTGGGCTACGAGCCACCATTTGCGAGTAAGGTACATGTTCACCTTGGCTACGCGACGCGAATTTATCGGCGCGATCCTGAAGATCCCCGCAGCCACACTTGGATTTTGAATTCACCCGCGCCGCCACAACAAACTACTTTTGGTGGTATTATCCCGATCGAGGGAGATCGCTGGATCGTCTCAGTGGGTGGTTGGCATGGAAATTGGGCACCGACTACCGAAACTGGCTTTCTAGAGTTTGTGCGGGGCTTACCGTCCCCAGATATCTAT
>NZ_JANMZA010000643.1:0-6925 GCF_031382685.1 Chamaesiphon sp. OTE_8_metabat_110
CTGATTCACACCGAAAAGTTGTAGGTTGGGTAGAGCATTCGCTCTACCCAACCTACAGATCTGTGATGAGTTAAATCGACATTTAAGCAAACTTTTGTTCGTGTCGATCGAGCATGACAACATACTCTGGATCTGTCTTGGCTTGTTGCCACACTTCCCAAAAAATCTTGGCAGATTCTGCCTTAATTGGATCTTCCTCATTGGGGAGAATAGTTTTGGAATCCTTGAGATATTTACGTCCCGATTTGTGATTGGCGTAACGTCTCGATCGCGTGTAGCCCATTTGCAGAAACTTCCGCGCCATATCCATACCTACAAAGTCTCCCTGTTCCTTATATTTAAGAAACAGGGTATAAATTTTGCCAGCAGATTTGCGGGCGAACAAGGTGTTTTAAATCTCCAGTATGGCAAGATTTCGCTTTTATAAGGTTCGATGAGTAAAACACCTTGTTCGCCTTTGCCGATGCGATAAAGTTCGGGATGTTGGCGAAAGTCGATATTTTTAAAGTCGAGTGTATAATCAAATTTTTTCACAGATTTTCTTTCGATCGACATCTGCTGGAATTGTGGCGAAGATCTACCCACCCCGCCCTACGTGCACCCCTGTCTTGAAAAGGTGCTGCACTTGGGGAAACCCCAAGACCGCACTTTTCGCTCCTGGGAGGGGATTTTTTAGGTAAACTTTAATTATCAATTCTCAATTATCAATTCTCAATTAAGGCTCGTAGCGACTGCTGTCGCCGATGACTGCGACTTTGTGGCGATAAATCAGTTCTGCGCCAAACCAGCCTGAGATTGCTAGTAGCGATGCCACGACGACCGAAATAATCATACCTACAGGTAAAATCGCGCCTTCAAAATTATTCCACCGTAAGATCCAGTTAACTAACGTCAGAGACATTGCGACAACGTTAGTAACCATGTGAATCCAGCCTGCACTGCGCTTTCTGACTCGATCGATCCGCAAAAAATCCAGCATTCCAGTTAGAGCGGCTAATAACCCCGAAACAAACCCCGCACCAATGAACCAGATAGCAGCACGCGCCCAAAAAGCATCGCCTGTCAGCCAATACCCGACATCAGCTCCCGCCGCACCTGAGAGAAAAGCGATCGGAAACGTTACGATTAGTGGATGGAGTGGATGCTTGGCGATCGCAACTGTACTCGGTACGCCGCTATCATGATACTCGGTAGTGTTACTTTCGATAAATGGGGGAATGCTGGGAGCTTGAGCCATGATTTTGTGCCTAGTAATAAAGTTTAAATAGTCGGAATTTGAGCGATTTGACTTTTGGCGTGAATTACCAATTTGCCCAGTTGAGCCTCTAATTGGTGGAGCTGGAGCGATACACCAGGCAGATCGAAATTGCGGAGATCGAGCAGCGCAGTAAGTTGTTCGATAATCACCATTACTAATTTGAGATTCAAACCTTCACCTTGAGCCGCTAAAATCTCTAGTGAAATGCGATTACCATCTTCATCAATTTGGGGAATGGCAGTTGCTGACATCTTTTTGACTGCGTTTTGCTCGCGGAGTAAAAAGGTTGTCGAAATTACAAATTGGTTTTCACCAGGTAAATCTAGTGATGCTTGTTGAATATCGATCGTGACTGGCTGCCCATCCAGCTCCATTTTCAAACCACGTAATTTGCTCTGAATATATTCGCAACTAAAAGCATGATTGATATCAGCTTCTGTCAAAATAATTCGCGCTTCAGCCTCAGTTGGATGAGTGAGTTTGATATTACCAAAAACTGCTTTGAGTGGATCGATCGACACCTCATCAGTATCGATTTGAATATTTTCGACTCGCAAATCTTGCTTGACAACTACTCCCTTGCCGGAGATCTCGACAGAATCTAATTTTCCTTGGATAAAATTTACAGGATTAGTCCGAATATCGACCTCGATTTCTTCAGAGCGATCGAGCTGAGTGGCAATTCCCAGCTCTACTACTTTACTTAGTGCCCGATCGCCCAAATCGGGAGGATTTTGTGCCATGTTTTTCTGGTATAAAATTCAGTTTAGAAAACACGAAGATTGACAGAGTTTTGTGTGTATTACTTTAGTAATAGCAATAATAAATAATAATTGAATCTACCGATAGAGATAGAATGGATCTCCCTCTTGAGAGAGAAGACTCTCAGGATTGACATTGCTAGCATACTGAAGTTGCAATCATCTAACTGCCATGAAACTAAAACCGATCGAACAACAAGTTGTTGCTGTGGTTGGAGCTTCTAGTGGAATCGGTCGCGAAACTGCGCTTCAGTTTGCCAAACGCGGTGCAAAATTGGTAGTTGCGGCGCGGAGTGAATCAGGCTTGGCATCATTAGTCAAGGAAATCGAGCAATTTGGATCGGAGGCGATCGCGGTTACTGCTGATGTGGCTAAATTTAAACAGGTCAAAAGTATTGCCGACCAAACTATCGAACGCTTCGGACGGTTGGATACTTGGGTACATGCGGCGGGAACTGGAATTATTGCTCCCTTCGAGCAAGTAACTCCGGAAGAATTCAAGCGGGTCATCGATGTCAATCTGATGGGATCGGTCTATGGCGCGATGGTGGCAATGCCGCACCTGAGACAGACAGGGCGGGGCGCATTCATCGCGGTTTCGTCAGTTGAGGCGCGGCGCTCGATGCCACTGCAATCAGCCTATTCTGCATCCAAACACGGGATGGAAGGCTGGCTCGACTCATTGCGATCGGAACTCAGACACGAAGGATTCCCGATTAGCATCACCAATATCCTCCCCTCGGTCATCAATACGCCCTTTTATAACAAAGCGCGGACGAAATTGGGCGTCAAGCCCACTGGCATCCCCCCCTACTATCAGCCGAGTATCGTTGCAGAAGCAATTCTACATGCTGCCGAATACCCCGCTCGGGACATCATTGTCGGCGATGTCGGTCGTATCATTGACTTCGTGCAAAAGCTCGTCCCAGATCTCACTGACACCCTAGTCGGTGCGATCGCGATTCCCGGACAACGCACCAATACGATTAAAGCCACAGACGACCCCAATAACCTTTTCGATCCGATCGAAGGATACAACACCGTAACTGGCGATTTCTCTGACAAGACGATCCCGAGTTTTTTAGATTGGTTCGATATTCATCCAGCAGTCAAGTGGACTACAGCGGCAGGATTAGGTGTTATTGCACTAGTCGCAGCTAATTTATTTAAAGACATGGAGTAGGAGACGGGGAGACGGGGGGACGAGGAGACAAGAATGAAGTTAACCACTATCTACTAACCACCAGCTACTAACCACTAACCACTATCCACTAACCACTAACCACTAACCACTATCCACTATCCACTATCCACTATTCACTACATTTATGGAAATTCAAAAGACTAACGACGACAAATCACCGCAACAGCCGGGTGATACCGAGCGGTGGGGATCTTTGCTGACGGGCGGCGCGATGGTGCTGGCAGGATTGAGCCAGCGATCGCTACGTGGTGTACTGATGGCGGTTGCGGGTGGGACATTGGCTTACCACGGTGCCACATCGGAGAAAAGTATCCAGGAAAAAGTGGTCGAAGCAACTGGCATCGATAAAGGATTGCGAGTCGAAAAGACGGTGACGATTCAGAACAAATCGATCGAGGAACTATACCAGTACTGGCATGACTTTGAGAACTTACCCACATTTATGAAGCACCTCAAATCGGTGACTGTTATCAATGAAACTCGATCGCATTGGGTGGCGAGTGCGCCGCTGGGCAAGAGTGTCGAGTGGGATGCTGACATCATTACCGATCTGCCAAATCAGATGATTAGCTGGGCTTCTGTCCCCGATGCAGATGTCGAAAACTCTGGTTTTGTCCGATTTACCCCCGCACCTCCCGGACGTGGCGTGGAAGTCAAAGTCGTGCTGGAGTATAGCGTACCAGGTGGCGCACTCACTGCCGCGATCGCATCCTTATTTGGCGAAAACCCCGAACAGCAGATCGGTGACGATCTACGCCGCTTCAAGATGCTGATGGAGACAGGGGAAATTGCGACTACTGAAGGTCAATCCTGCGGGCGACGGAGTTAGATCTGGAGGTTGGGTTGCGGTTCGGCTGTCGCTCATCAACCAGCATAAAACCCAACGCACTAAAACTATCCACTATCCACTATCCACTATTCACCATTATGAAAGCAGTTTGCTGGCAAGGTACCAATAAAATCCAAGTCGAAACAGTTCCAGATCCTAAAATCCTCAATCCGCGCGATGCGATTATCCGCATCACCACCACCGCGATTTGTGGCTCCGATCTGCATTTATATAACGGCATGAACCCCACCATGAAAAAAGGGGATATCCTCGGTCATGAATTCATGGGCGAGGTAGTGGAACTGGGGCGTAAAGTCACTAATGTCAAAATTGGCGATCGAGTTGTAGTGCCATTTACGATCTCCTGTGGCTCCTGCTTCTTTTGCAGTCGGGAAATGACCTCATTGTGCGACAACTCCAATCCCAATGCTTGGATGGCCGAAAAAGTGATGGGTCACTCGCCAGCAGGTCTAATGGGGTATTCGCACCTGCTGGGCGGCTATGCTGGCGGTCAAGCTGAGTATGCCCGCGTGCCGTTTGCCGATGTCGGTTTATTTAAGATTCCTGACGGCTTGACCGACGAGCAGGTGGTCTTTTTTACCGATGTCTTCCCCACTGGCTATATGGCTGCTGAAAACTGCAATATTCAGCCGGGAGATACCGTCGCGATCTGGGGTTGTGGTCCCGTGGGACAATTTGCGATCCGCAGTGCCTTTATGCTCGGTGCCGAGCGGGTAATTGCGATCGATCGCGTCCCCGAACGGTTGGCAATGGCGAAGGCTGGCGGTGCCGAAATCCTCAACTATGAAGAAATTGAAGTCGGCGAAGCTCTCAAGGAGATGACAGGCGGGCGCGGCCCCGATTCGGCGATGGATGCTGTCGGCATGGAAGCACACGGGATGGGGCTAGAAGGCTTCTATGACAAAGCGATGATGGCGGTTAAGCTCGAAACCGATAACCCCACTGCATTACGTCAGGCGATCGTCGCCGTCCGTAAAGGTGGTAGCGTCTCTGTACCCGGTGGTTATAACGCCTTCGTTGACAAAATCCCGATGGGTGCATTTATGAATAAGGGCTTGACGATGAAATCGGGACAGACGCACGTCCATAAGTATTTACAACCCCTACTCGATCGAGTCCAAAACGGCGATATCGACCCGACATTTATCATTACTCACTCTCTCCCCCTGGAGCAAGCCCCCCACGCTTACGAAATCTTCAAGCATAAAAAAGAGAGCTGTATCAAGGTCATACTCAAACCCGGTCAAACAGCTCAAATAGCTCCAACAGCTCAAACAACCGAATGGCCGACAATTCCGAGCGCGTAGCGTAGCTTCTTCTCACCCTTGCATTTCCTAGATCCCCGACTTCTTTTAAGAAGTCGGGGATCTGCGATCGAGTAGCTATCTTCATCAAACCCCTAATTTTTATGAATTATCTCGTTGCCGTTTTACCCGATCGTATTCAAGCCGAAGCCGCCTATTCTGCACTAGCAAAAGAAGGCTTACCAAACGATGGCATTAACATATTAGGTGACGGTTATCAAAGTGCCGATGACTATGGATTAATCGATCCTAATGTTGAAGCCAAGCAAGAAATCAAACGCGAATTATTTTGGCTAGTTAGCTTTGGATTTATTGCAGGTTACGCCTTCAACTGGTTGACCGCGATCGAAATAATTCCCGAAGGCGTACCAATTGTCAACCATGTTTTAGGTGGTATTTTTGGCGCTGGTGCGGGTGCCTTGGGTGCTTATTTTTCTGGCGGTGCTGTCGGTCTAACCATTGGTAGCGGTGATGCACTGGCATATCGCAATCGGCTCAATGCTGGTAAATATCTAGTTATTGTCAAAGGCACGGGCGAACTTACCGAGCGAGCTACACGGATCTTGCGTCAGTTTGAGCCAGAAAACATTCAAGGCTATACCGAACCGATCGGTACCTAATTAGTTATTTCCTGTCGAGTCAATTATGAAACTGGCTCATGAAAACTCGAAATTCTACCTACCTCTTTTACGCACTCAATCTACATCTTTTGATAGAGAATTATTTGTCATAAATATAGCTAATCTTAATACTGAATTAAAGATAAAATTTACTTGTCAAAGTGTTTGACTTAGCAAAGAGGAATTAAAAATGTTACAGACAATCGCCCGGACAGTGACTCAAATCGGTAACTGGTTCAAGCAGGTACGAGTACGGCAATTTTTATCGGTCATCGCGATCGGTTTTATTTTATTAAATACCACGCCCGCACCCGATCTCGCTAGCAAAGCCACGATCGACAAACTCGATCGAATGGTACATCAAGAAAATCCCGATCGACCCAAAACTACTGGGGAATGGCAAAAGCAAGCGCGGGAAGTTAAAGGTAAGCCTGGAGAAAGACTCGAACGCATCGGCGAACAATCCGCAGATGCTGTTAAAGAGTTTGGCGGCATGTATCCAGATGTCGCTAAACGCAGCGCGAACGAGCTGGAAAAAAGTGTTGAGAACAATTAATTTTCCAGGCGCGAAAGCATCGATCGATGCCGTCGATTATGTCTTGAGCAGTCACGATTAGGATAGATCGGATCGCCGACTTCTCGCAATAAGTCGGCGATCTAGCCTGGTCTTAATTTTCTTGGCGATCGGACATAGCAAACCCCGTAACAAATAACCACCAAATTGATTAAGTATTTAAATAGTTATGACTACTTATTCCGTGCCCGATGCCACAGCGCGACCCTTAGCAGTAGTAACGGGAGCCTCTAGCGGTATCGGCTACGAACTCGCCAAACAATTTGCCAAAAACGGCTTCGATCTGCTCATCACATCCACCGGAGAGCGGATCGAAACGGTCGCTGAAGCCTTCGAGCAGCTAGGAGCTAAAGT
>NZ_JANMZA010000644.1:0-8324 GCF_031382685.1 Chamaesiphon sp. OTE_8_metabat_110
GTGCGTCAAGAGAGGGAACCTCCCGGCTGCGAGCCGCTGTCTTGTCTTGACGCGCTCGGGTAGCCCCTCGGGTCTCAATCGAACTTTACATGAAAGCGATCCTGTTGTAGCTCCTCCCAAAGGAGGAGTTCGCTCGCTTAGGGGAGCGATCGTTACCAGACAACAGTTGGTCGATATTGTCAAGTTTTCTCTAATTTACCCACATGCAGCCGGATTGTGAATAATTATTCAACAAATTGAAAATATTTAAGCCCTTCTGAGATTCCTGCCGCATACTCAGCGACGGCTAAATAATGGTAGTCGATCGGGTGGAGTTCGTGCCACAATCGCAGCTCTGACTGAGCATTACCGACGATGATGCCCCGTTCTCGACCGTATTTAAATAAGGAAATATCATTCCCCGAATCGCCACATACGACAGCTTGCTCCGGCGCAATCTGCCAACGCTCGCGCAAAAATTGGACGGCGGTACCCTTATCGCCCTTGCTGGGCAAAATATCTAAGTCTCTACTACCGCTATAAATAACTTCAGCATCCAGCGAGCTGTGAGCGAGTAATTCTTGGATCTGTTGAACTACTGCGGCGGCGACACTCGGGGATAGATAATAGCTCACCTTAAAAGGTCGTTGTTCGGCTGAAGGCTGAAGTTCTAGATCGGCAAAGCGACTGGCGATTTCGACAATTCGATCGCGATGCCAATTCACGCTGAGCTTTTTTACCCACTCTGGCTCGGGCGTTTGGACATTACCCATGTAAATTTCGGTACCGACTGCGGCAATCAGGGCATCGGGAGCTAGCAGCGATCGAGTTTTCGTCAGCTCTTGGTAAGATGCTCGCGATCGACCCGTCGCGTAAACGATCTTAGTTCCCAAGTCCTGACGATAGCGATCGAGGACTTGATTTAGTCGCTCTAGCGATTCATCATCCCCCACGAGCGTATGGTCGAGGTCGGTGACGAATAATGATAAATGTGTTAATACACCCATGCTAACTGACAATTCTAGATTTTAAGGGATGTTGGATTCTGGCTGACAGTAGCCTACGGGCAATTGAAGACGATATTTTCCACACTAGCATTTTTGTCACATGTAGATATCGCGAATCTAAATAACTTAGCAAAATTGTGAGTAGCTAGTCCCTAAGCACAAAAATAGTGCCCGATCTGTCACAAATTGTAAATAATTCTTAACTTTTATCCGCAAAATCTAAATTAGATCGAAAATAAATATATGAATAATTACTCTGAAAGCTGCCTGAGAGTAGGCCAAATTGCACCGGACTTTACAGCAACTGCGGTTGTGCATGGACAATTTCAGCAAGTCCAGTTGTCTAGATATCGCAAATATGTAGTCTTATTTTTTTACCCCTTTGACTTTACATTTGTCTGTCCGACTGAAATCATTGCTTTTAGCGATCGCTATGCTGAGTTTCAAGCTCTAAATACCGATATTTTAGGTGTCTCGGTCGATAGTGAATTTTCGCACCTTGCTTGGATTCAAACCGAGCGCAAAATGGGCGGTTTAGGTGATATTAATTATCCCTTAGTATCCGACATCAAAAAAGAAATTAGTACCGCGTATAACGTACTCGATCCGAATATAGGTGCGGCATTACGGGGGCTATTTATTATCGATCGAGCCGGAATCTTACAGTACTCCACTGTCAACAATCTCTCATTCGGTCGCAGTGTCGATGAAACCTTGCGCGTCCTCAAAGCAATTCAACACGTTCAGGCTCATCCTCAAGAAGTCTGTCCGGTAGATTGGCAACCGGGCGCTCAAACGATGTCGCCGACGCCTAGTGGCTCTCAAGCCTATTTTAAATTAATTAATAATTAATAATTATTAATTATTAATTAGGTTTTTAGGAGGGGGATGAGCTTAGATCTAAACTTCAACTCCTTCCTTTTCTGGATTGAGTACTTTAGTCTTATCCGTTTTTTGATGGATTTCACTGGCGGCATGATAGTACTGATAGTATTTATTGTAGCCAGAATGATGGTTTTCAACTCGGTTGATGGCGAGTCCTAATACAGGCGTTTTGATCGAAGAAATAATATCGATACCGCGATCGATGATTTGTTTTTGAGCGACATTCAAGCTGACAATATATACCAATCCATCAACTAAGCTCGACAACAACCGAGTATCACTCACACCGACGATTGGCGGCGTATCAAACAGAATATAATCATATTCTTGCCGCCATTCTTCCATCAATCGTAACAGTCGGGGTGAATTAAATAAGACGATCGAACTGACAGTTTGTTTGCCAGAGAACATGACATGCAGTTTGGATTCGGGACTGATTTTGAGCAAATCTTTCCACTCCCGACTGCCAACAATCGCATCGCTGAGTCCGTCTTCACTATCGCAATCATCGCGATTGAATAAGGGCGAGGTAGCACAGAGCTGAGCGACTGTGGATTTGTGCATATCCGCATCGATCAATAGTACTCGATACCCAAGTTCGGCGAGAGTATTGGCGGTATGAAAAGCAATTATCGATTTCCCTTCTTTAGGTAAAGAGGATGTCATGGCAATTACTTTACCAGATTGCCTGTCGTCGCGATCGGATGTGAGTCCGATGCCTAGAGCTAAAGTCCGAATCGATTCAATAAAACTCCAGTAAGCATAATCTTTACTCTTACCTTTGGTTGTTTGGAGAAATGTACCGCCACGCGCGGCGGAAGATTGCTCTAGATCGTCTACTCTCGGGATCAGTGATAAGATCGGCATCCCCGTCATCGCTTTAACGCTATCGGGATTGTCAACTCGGTCGTCGAGTTTGTTCAAGCCTACCGATACCAGGATACCTGCTAAGATACTCCCGATCGCGCCCAGTCCCATCTGACGCGGCACATCTGGCGACATGGGAAAATTCGGATATTCTGGCGGATCTAATAATCGCCACGGTACCACTTGTTCGGCGTTTACGATTTTTAACTCTTGGACTTTTTGCAAGAATGCTGTCAATTCTTGGGAGGCAATTTGGTATTCCCGCTGCAATTCGGTATATTGCTTTTGGAGTCCGGGTAATTGAGCGATCTGAGTTTGAACTTGTTGATATACTGCGTCCAAACTTTGAGCCTGAGCGGTTTGAGCGACTAAACTAGTTTCTAGATCCGCTTGTTTGTTGGCTAAGTTTTGAGCTAGGCTATTGGCGAAGTTAGCAATACCACCTTGAGTTAGTTCTGTATCGTCTACTCGGCGTTTGAGTACTTGCTGCGCTCGCGCTCTGAGCAATACTAGTACACTGTCGCGTTTTTCTTTAAGAGAGATAACTAGGGGATTTTCAGGGCTAAAGCGAACGCTTTCTTGGTTGTACTTGAATTCTAATTCTTTGAGCTGCGTAAATAGTCCTTGGTAGCCACTATCTTGAGTGAGCATCGTGGTACTCAAGTTACCTTCTGAAGATAAACCTACCGAGGCAAGCTGTTTCTTTAATTCTTCGTATTGCTTTTGAGTTTGGTAATAAACCGAACGCGATTCATTAATTTTGGAAACGATCGTTTGACGATAGCCATCGAGCGCGCCCGCAGAAGTAGCAGGATCGACAAATCGATATTTAATCCGAAACTGCTCGATTTGAGAAGCCGAATTCTCTAGCCGCTTGCGAGAGGCTGGTAGTTGTGATTCGATAAATTCGATCGAGTTATTAGTCCGCGCTTTCTTGGTCTGGATACTATAGTCTATATAAACTTTGCTCAATCCGTTGAGTACGGCGACGATCTCATTCGGCGATAACGCTACATAGCTGACAGTCAGTACATTACTATCGGGCTTCGACTGAATTGACAATCCTTGTAAAACTTGGGCGACTGATGGGCGCAATTTGGGATCGGGAATCTGCACGATGGCTTGCTGGATCATGCTTTTACTTCTCAACGATTGGGTAATCGTCTCAATGGCGATCGTCCGATCTTCTGATTGTCCACCACTATCGCTACCGCCAGCGAGCTTTTCAGCAAAACTGTTACCACCTTTGAGATCGATCGCGATTTGGACAGTAGATCTATAAATCCGGACTTGTTTCCAAGTTACATAACCAATTACACTCATCATTAGTGTAGTAGTTAGCAATGAGGCATACCAATACTTCCGTAAACCGCTCAAGATTGTCCCGATCCCGATCCCCTCTTCCGGTCGAGGTTCGGTCAACCCATTCGGGCGTTGAGCGATGGGAGACGGCGCTAGTCTGGGAGGATTAAATTCAGGAAAGCTCTCTTTCATGGTCAAAGACTATTTAATAGCACGAGTGGGCAATGAACCGCCAAATGGCTGAAGCGATCGAGTTGAAATAGTCGTATTATATAAAGTATGTTCAAATTAAGAATCTTATAATTTTTTGCTAAGTATTAAGCTCAATTAGGATTTTGTATTAATCTGCTCTTAAATCGAGACCTCTTACCCAGCACTGCCAAATTAGCATACTGGGTAAGTTAGACATTTAACAACCGATCCCAATGTGTTGAAATCCGGCTTTCATTAAGTGTGCTGAGGGCAGGAAGTTTCGGCAATCTACCAGCAACGGCGATCGCATTAGTCGGGCTAGATGTTGATAATTTATTTCCTGAAATTCCGACCACTCAGTCATTAAAACTAGTGCATCACTGTCTGTCGCTAACATCTGCGGACTATCTACTAGATGGACATTAGCTAGATAGGGATTGGGTGCAGATTTAGGGGAGATAATTGGGTCGTATGCTTTTACTTTGGCACCCAATTCGATCAGCGTTTGTATTATATCAAGAGCGGGTGCATCTCGCAAATCATCAGTATCGGGTTTAAAAGTCAGACCGAGTAAACCGATGGTTTTACCTTTGAGGATTTTGAGCGAACTTTGCAGTTTTTGAATTACCAGCGTGCGTTGCTGTTGATTGACTGTGACAGTTGCTTTGAGTAATTGGGCATCGTAGCCATAATCAGCTCCAGTGTGAATGAGTGCGGCGAGATCTTTGGGAAAGCAAGAGCCACCCCACCCAATGCCAGCATTCAAAAATTTATTGCCGATCCGCGAATCTAGGCCGATACCTTTAGATACTTGATTAATATCAGCACCGACGCGCTCGCAGATATTGGCAATCTCATTAATAAAACTGATTTTGGTTGCCAAAAACGCATTGGCGGCATACTTGATCATTTCTGCTGAGCCTAAATCTGTGGTCAATACGGCGACAGGTGGTAGCGTGGGGTCTTCCGTGTGTTGGCGATCGATAATTGGTGCGTATAAACTTAGCATCAGGTCGAGCGCTTGATGACTGTTACTGCCCAAAACAATCCGATCTGGGTTGAGTGTATCATAGATTGCCGAACCCTCTCGTAAAAATTCTGGATTGCTGACCACATCAAACTTCGGTACGGATAACCGATCCACATCAGGCTGACGACTATCCCCACCGACTAAGCTCGGCTGCTTAGCACGCTCGGCGGCAACACCATCGAGAACCAGCATTTTCACCCAATCTCCCGAACCGATCGGGACTGTCGATTTATTAACGATAACTTTATACTCACCATTGAGATGTTGTCCGATTCCTTTAGCGACAGCTTCGACATATTGCGTATCGCTAGAGCCATTGGGCAGGGGTGGGGTACCGACAGCAATAAATAACACTTCGCCATGCTCGACGCCCATCTTCAAGTCTGTAGTAAACTGCAATCGACCTGTAGCCATTGCTGCACACATGATTTCTGACAATCCAGGTTCGTAAATTGGTGAATGTCCAGATTTCATCAATGCCACTTTAGCGGGATTATTGTCTACACAGACGACATCATGCCCGATATGTGCCAAACATGCTCCTGTTACTAAACCGACATAACCAGTTCCGATCGTACAAACACGCATTTTGACTTACTCCAAATGTGATTGTGACTTTGTAAACGTATATCTATCGTTGGTGGATGTTGATGTACTCTTCCCAAAAGCTAGCTGCCGCGATCCGATCTGCTGGGCGGGTAGCAGTTCCATCCTCACTGACGCGCTGGCAATTATCGCGATTGGCATTCTTGCTGAACTTGAATGCGCTGCTTAAATTCAGCAATTGTCTGAGCTAAGCCAGTTTCTAGCGAAACAGTCGGCTGCCAATTTAATAAAGTTTTGGCTTTAGTAATATCTGGTTTGCGCTGTTTGGGGTCGTCTTGAGGTAATGGTTTAAAGCTAATTTCGCGACTGGGATCGATCGCATCGCGGACTTTTTGGGCGAGTTGAGCGATCGTATATTCTTCGGGATTCCCGAGATTGATCGGCCCAATTTGGTCGCCGTTCATCAATTTTATCAAGCCATCAACCAAATCTGTCACATAACAAAAACTGCGAGTCTGGCTGCCGTCGCCATAGATAGTTAATGCTTTGCCTTGGAGAGATTGGGCGATAAAATTACTCACGACCCGACCATCATTTTCTAACATCCGAGGGCCATAGGTATTAAAGATTCTGGCGACGCGAATTTCGACATCATGTTGGCGATGATAGTCAAAACTGAGCGTCTCAGCGATCCGTTTGCCCTCGTCATAGCAAGACCTGATCCCGATCGGGTTGACATTACCATGATACTCTTCTGGCTGCGGATGCACGTCGGGATCGCCATAAACTTCGAAAGTTGAAGCTAATAAAAATCGGGCCTTTACCCGTTTAGCAAGTCCGAGCATGTTTGATGTGCCCAAGAAACTGACCTTAGCCGTTTTAATCGGATTGTATTGATAGTGAACGGGCGAAGCCGGACAAGCTAAATGATAAATTTGGTCTACTTCTAGTCGGATTGGTTCGGTAACATCGTGCCGAATCCACTCAAAGTTGGGATCGGACATCCACTTGCTGATATTACTCTTAGTTCCCGTATAAAAATTGTCTAAGCAAATAACTTGATGCTGCTCTTTCATGAGTCGATCGAGCAGATGAGAACCAATAAACCCAGCACCACCTGTGACTAAAATTCGCATAATTTAAAATTTTGAAATTTAATTTGGTTTAGAAGTTCAATGGCAGTGTCTTTAGTATTATTCCCGACGATCGGCAAATCGGCAACCATTGCGACTATTTCTCTGTAATTATCGCGTATGGATGGCAGCAAACCGCACATTTTTAGTAATAACACGTAGATAACCGCAGCAAGCGCTCGATTGCTCCGGTCGAACTAGCAATGGCGATCGCATCTACTAGACTACTTGGGGCCGTTACCATACCAATTTAGCATACAAAGTATGCTTCAGTATTATTGCTTAGATCCTTTCCCAGAGTTGGATCGTACCATCAGCACCACCGATCGCAATTAAGCGGCTGTGGGGCGCGATCGCGACCGACATGACCGAGCGACCCGGATCGCCTTTGAGGATACTTCTGGCTTTGTCGCCAAAGCGCAGATCTGCGCCCCGATACCAGACTTTCGCTTTGCCATCGACACTCCCAGTAATCAGATATTGACCGTCAGGACTGAATAGACACGCATTGATTTGTCCGGCATGCGCTTTAATCGTCTGCATTAGCTCGATTTGGGGTGCGGCACGATCGCGCTGGTGGAGTTGCCACAAGACGATATAGCCATTGACAGTGCCAGCGGCGATCGTCTGCCCGTCGGGGTCGATCGCCAGCGAACCGATACAATGTTGATTGCCGCTCGATTGGGCGATCGCTAGACCCGATGCCAGCGACCAGATCTTGACAGTGCCATTGTCGCCAGTACTAGCTAAAATGCGACCGTCGGTACTCAGGGCGATTGCCGCGATTGGCTCGGTATCGGTCAGGGTGGTGGCGACTTTGCCATCGGGTAAATTCCAGAGGACGATCGTGCAGTCGAAGCTACCACTAATCAAGGTTTGGCTATCGGGGCTAATTGCTAGCGATCGGACGGAAGCTTGATGCTGAGTTAAGTTTTCGAGCAGGGTACCAGTTTCCAAATTCCATAGTTTGATTAGCTCGTCCCAACTGCCGCTAGCGAGCAGCTTGCCATCGGCACTTACCGCTATGGCAAATACGCCTTTTTGATGATCTCTGAGGGTCTGAAGCGCCGTTCCGGTAGCTAGCTGCCACAATTTAATCGTCTTATCAAAACTACCGCTGACGAGATTGGTACCGTCAGGGGTGAAACTCAAGCAGCGCACCCAGTCGCTATGGGCGGCGATCGTTTGCTGGAGATTCCACACGGGTTTAGCCCACAGATCGCCACTGAGTTCGCCCGATGGATTGTCAGCCATTAGTCCACTAGACAAATCCTCGGAAATCATCTCTAGTAGCGACTTAATATCGATTGGTGACTCAGTGTCCACGAGATCGGCATTGGCTCGCTGTGGCGCTCCTGTCTCCAACGGCAGGCTGACGCCCCC